>DASWGX010000301.1:0-6322 GCA_036393455.1 Polyangiaceae bacterium | reverse complement strand
GGCCCTTGCCATGGCCGTGCACGAAGAAGTCCGGTCCCTCGCCGGGCAGCCGGTAGCGAACGCGCGTGGGCGGCGCGCCCAGAGTGGCCGATATCGATCGCTGCGATCGGACGTGATCGAGCCAGAGCGGCGTGAGCTCGACTCGGTGATCGACGGCCACGCTGACGCGCGCCGGCAAGCGGCGCCGCGTGAGGCGCGGCAAGTGTCTCAGCGACTGGCCCCGGCCCAATCGTTCGACGACGCGCTCGACGTCGACGGGGCCACGATCATCGACGCGCTCGAGCGCGCGGCGCAGCCGGCGCCACACGCGCGGCCAGGCGCACAGGAGCTCGGGCACCGGAGCTTCGCGCGGCGCGAACAGCCGAGCTCGATCGGGGCGGTGGTCGCCCGCGTCGCTCGCCCCTGCTCGTTCGACTTCGGTTTCCTCGGCGGTGCCGGCGTACTCGACGCGCGCGAGCCGGTAGAACTTCGCGCTCGCCGCCGCGGAGACGCGGGAGTGGCTCACTTCGTCTTTCGAAGCCGAGGAGGCGTCGTCACCCGGCGCCTCGCTCGTATCCGTCTCTTGCCCGCGCGGTGCTTCGCCGTGCCGCGCTCCGGGCGGGTCGCGGCGTTCGAGGCGGAGCTCGGCCGCGATCGCCACCCGGCTCGGCTCGCCGGCGGCCCAGACGCGGAGCAAGTCCGCGCGTGACAGCGGGCCGCGGACAAGCAGCGGACCCCGGGCCCCTCGGCTCGGACCCGGTGCGGCCGTCACCGGCGATCCACCAGATGTTTTTCGTACACGAACTCGGAAAGCTGCTTCAAGAGCGCGAGCTGCCGTTTCGGCGCCCGCTCCTGCTCGCGCACCGCGCGCAGCAGATCCAGATACTCCGCCAGCCCCGGCGGCGGCAGCTCGCGCTCGAGCGCGCTCAGGCGATCGTTCATCAGCATCGTCGCCGCCTCTTCCAGCACCTCTTTGCTCACGGGCTCTCGGGCCTCGGCGGCCCCGACGCCCTGCCCGCGCGCGCTGTCCTCCGAAAAGTGGGCCGCCCCGCGCGCGATCAAAAACTCGACGAAGGCCTTGCGCTCGGCCTCGCCCGAATCGACGCGCAGGCGCGGCAGCGCCAGCCTGAGCACCAGACAGCGGCGCAAAAAAGCGTTCGGCAAGGCGCGCTCTTCGTTCGTCGTGATGATCACGAGCGGCGGCTGCCCGCCGTCGAACTCGACGGCCTCGTCGAAACCGGGTGGCCGGAACAGGCCTTCGCCGAGCGCCTCGAGCAGGCCGTTCGGGACGTCCGACTCGCCCTTGTCGATCTCGTCGATCAACAATACCGACCCCTGGCCCATGGCCCACCGCGCCGGCGCGCGCGGCGCCTGGGCCGGCACGCAGAGCTCGGCGAGCTGCGCGACGGCACCCTTCCAATTGATGGCCCACCACAGCGGGCCGGGCTTGACGAAACGCCGCGGCGCCAGCTGATCCCGGAGCTCGCCGCCGCCCGCCGCGCCCGGCGGCAGCGCGCTCATGAGCTGCGCCTCGGCCAGGCGCGCCACCGCGTCGAACTCCCAGAGCAGATCGCGGGCCTCGGTGCGGTTATCGATCACCTTGCTGATCAGCGGGCGGCCGAGGTGCTCGGCCGTGGCGCGCGCGAGCTGCGATTTCCCCGTACCCGGCTCGCCGCGCACCAAGAGCGGCCGGCGCGCCGCAAGCGCGGCATTGACGGCGTTGATGCTGCGCTCGTCGAACACGTGCGCCGGAGCCGGCAGCGTGCCGCGCTGCTCGAGGCGCACGCACTGCCCGTCCGCCACGTCGAGCTGGGCGCGCGCCTTCGCCGGAGAGTCAGCGGGAATCGGGCTCTTCATGTTCGGTTTCGTGGCGGCGATAGTGGCGCAAGAGTAGCTCGACCAGGATGGAATTGAGCTCCTGTTCCTCGTCTTTCTCCCGCGCGCCCCCCGTCGGGGCCACCGTGCGGATGTCCGGGAAGCGCTCGTTGAGCTCCTGGGCCACCGCGACCTGTGCTTCCGACCGGTCGTACACGTAGAAATACCGGAACGGCCGGGCCGTCTTGTCCGGATCGGCCAGGCGCGCGAGCGCGACGTTGAGGCGCCGGTCGCGCTCGGCCTTCCGCTCCGCGTCGTTCCCGGCCTGACCGATGAGCTCCTCGGGGACGAGTTGCTTTAGCAAGTGGTCTCGGATGACGTCCACGGCGCCCCCCTTGCCCGTTTCCACGCCCCGCGAAAGCTCCGCCTCGCTCCTCAAAAGGTCGCGTTGCCGCCGCGGCGGCGACGGCCAGAACGCTCGCTGATCGGCGGCGGCCGCGACCAGCTCCAGCATCGTGGGCGTCACGACGGGCAGCACGATCAGCGTGCCGCGACCGAACCGAATCAGCGCCTCCACGAGGCCAGCCTTCACGAGCACGGGGGCGAGCCGGAAAAGCGCGCCGACGATCGCGCCCGCCGCGTCCAGCTGGCCTCTGCGACTCAGCCTGTCGTGGGCGCGGTTGCACACGGCCGCGAAGCGCTCGAGTTCGAGCCGCATCAGGCTCGGCACGAGCACCTTGGCGTCCGTCGAAGACAGCTTCGCGAACTCCGCCAGCGCCTCGGCGGCTTTCGCCTGAGCTTTGAAGAGATCCACCAAATCACGCGAGACCTCTTCGATGTAGCGTTCTCGCTCCTCCCCGCGCCGGCGCTGGACGCCGGTGGCATCGACAAACCCTGCGTCTTCCAGGAGCGCCGCCACCGGCACGGCCATGAGCGATTCTCTCCAGTTCGATTGCACCGCGCAGAGGATTCCGCAAAGCTCATCCCCGACGAACACCGGGCCGCCGGAGGCTCCCTGCCATTGCTCGCGCTCGTCCGGTTCGCCGTCGAGCTTCAGCTGGAGGAGCTCCCAGCGATCGCCCACCTTGATCGGCGGAGCCTTCACGTTGCCGTTCAACGGTTGCGGCTCGAGATGGCCGTTCGCGTCACGGACGGCACCGTGCGGAAAGGCCTCGCTCCAGAAGCGCACGTCCCGGGACGGCGCCCGGGTGGAAAGGATGGCGAAACCGAGCTCTGGTGGCGGATCGGCGATCTGGAGCACGACCACGTCGAGCGCCCGTGTCGGATTGCGCTGCGCGCTCGGAGGCCAGATCACTTCGGCGTCGTGCCACCGCTCGCGTGAGAGGCGGGGAAATCGCACGCGAATCGCCACCGCGCCGTCACCCAGCACGTGATGCACCGTCACGATGCGATCGGTGTCGACCGGAATCCCGGTCGCGTAGCGATACGTCGCCTCCGAAGAACGCTCGATGTGCCCTCGCTTGGCGCGCTGGCGACCTGCGGCACCGGCACGCCCATCGCCGGCGCCCGCGCCGTCACTGACCGTCACCTCGATCTCGGCCAGGCTTTTTCGGAGCGTCTCGGTCAACTCGCCCTCTTCACGTCCCGGCGTTGCTTCCTTGCGCGGGCGACGGAGCTATCCCCGCCGCCTTCGCTCGCTTCTGCTGATCAGGGCCGGCCTGCCCGGCTTGCCGTCCTTGCCTTCCGCCGCGCCGTCGGGGCCCGCAACGTCGCGCGGCGAAAGCTTGAGCCTGATGGTCTGCTCGCGCGTCCGCTTCGCGCTCCCTTCGACGCCTGCCTCGACGACCCAGAACTTGATACCCGCGTTGCCTTTGCCCTCCCGCGTCACACTCACCTTGAGCTCGAGCTCCAGCGACTCGGCAACGAAGCGCAACCGAGCGTCCCGTCCCGCGCCCATCGCGGCGCCGAGCTCCAGACGCAATTGCGCAATCATGTCCGACAGCTCGACCCCGACGTCACGGCTTGCCTTGTCCATCGATCGCTCCCAGACGCCTGCGGGAAGCAGACTACACGACCCGCGCCCCGCCGTGAACGGCGACAGTAGTGTCCCAATTCGCCGTCCGGCCCCCGGACCGCTGGCTCAGCGCGCTCGAATTGGCCTCGACGCGAAGGTCCCGACCACGGCCACGACCCCTGTACTGGCAACGCTGCGACGGCTCAACCTTGGGGCGGGGAAACTTCCTTTGGGTGGTCGCGGAAGTTCACCTCGGGCGAGGCGGCAAGAAATGGCAACACGCGTGCGTACCGAGACCGAGAGCCGGTTTCCTCCCGACGGCTTTCGCGCGCGACTCCTCGCTCGTCGAGACGCCGCTCGCGGCACTCCACGATAATTCGTCTCGCGGCGGACGAGGACTTCGACAACGACATTCTGCGGGCACTGTTTCGGCGCCTCGCTGACGTCGACGTCGTTCGAGTGCAAGATGCCGGGCTCGGCGGTGCCGACGATCGGTCAGGCCGCCGGCTCACCGGCTCGTTCGCGACGTTTCCGGAACGCTCGACGGAACGAC
The DNA here is from genome assembly GCA_036393455.1 of Polyangiaceae bacterium. Lineage (GTDB taxonomy): Bacteria > Myxococcota_A > Polyangia > Polyangiales > Polyangiaceae > DASWGX01. The sequence continues at coordinate 2,000 of DASWGX010000301.1, read as the reverse complement.
CACCGCGATCCGCTTCTGGAAGTCCAGGGCGTTCGAAGTCCTGCCCGCCGAGTGGCCCCCATGCTGCCGAAAATTCGTCTATCGTGGGCGGCCGCATGTTGAAAAGCCGCAGAGGTATTCGCGTCTTGTCGGGCGCCGACCCGCAGGGCGGTCGGGGCGCGCTACCCGTCGTGGCGCGCCGGAACGTCGGGAGGACGGTACGCCGGCCCACCCTCGTTTCCTTCGCCGAGAAGAATCTTCTCGGGCGGTGCTGACCATGTCGAATCCGTTCTTCGAGCGCCCGATCCTGAACTCGCCCTACGCCGCCCCAAGCCGGCACTGGGAGCTCGACGAGCATGGGCAGCCGACCCAGCAGATCAAGGAGCTCCGACGCCGGGCCGCGTTCATTTCTCCGATCCCCAAGCCGAAGAAGCGGAAGGACCGGGCGGTTCAGCAAGGCCTGGCTTTCAACGATCTCTCGACCGCCGAACAGCAGTACGATCCCAACCCCGTCATCAACGCGGTGCGCGAGCAGGTTGGTGCCTGGCGTGCGCTTCCGAGCCCGAATCAGTGGCAGGTAACGCCGGAGACTGCGCGCCTACTTCAGCATTGGCGACACCACCAGTTCAGTGGCGTCCGCCCGTTCTTCTGCCAGGTGGAAGCGGTCGAGACGGCAATCTGGCTGACAGAAGTCGCGCCGCAGTCGAAGACCGGGAAGAACTTCCTCGACAACTTGGCCAGGGGCAACGCGGACGCGAACCCGGAGCTTTCGCGGCTCGCGTTGAAGCTCGCAACCGGCGCCGGGAAGACGACCGTCATGGCGATGCTGATCGCCTGGCAAACGATCAATGCGGTCCGCCGACCCGGAAGCAACAAGTTCACTCGCGGCTTTCTGGTTGTGGCTCCCGGGCTGACCATCAAGGACCGCTTGCGCGTACTCCAGCCGCATGACCCGGACAGCTACTACGCCGATCGCGAGCTCGTGCCCGCCGATCTTCTCGAGGAGGTTCGCCGCGCCAAGATCGTCATCACGAACTTCCACGCGTTCCAGCTGCGTGAACGAATGGAATTGTCGGCGGGCGGCCGCGCCCTGCTACAGGGCCACGGCGACGAGCTGAACACGCGCGAGACCGAAGGGCAGATGATTCAGCGCGTCATGCCGGACCTGATGGGCATGAAGAACATCCTCGTCCTCAACGACGAGGCTCACCACTGCTACCGCGAGAAGCCGAAGGATCCGGACGATGAGGAGCTGAAGGGCGAAGAGAGGAAGGAGGCGGAGAAGAACAACGCAGCCGCGCGGCTGTGGATTTCCGGCCTCGAAGCCGTGAACCGCAAGCTCGGGGTCAACCGCGTCATCGATCTGTCGGCGACTCCGTTCTTTCTGCGTGGTTCCGGGTACGCGGAGGGCACGCTCTTCCCGTGGACCATGAGCGATTTTTCGCTCATGGATGCCATCGAGTGCGGCATCGTGAAGCTCCCGCGCGTTCCAGTCGCCGAGAATATCCCGGGCGACGAGATGCCCATATATCGGAACCTCTGGGAGCACATCCGCAAGGAGATGCCGAAGAAGGGGCGCCGGAAGGGCGAAGAGCTCGACCCCCTCAAGTTGCCCACGCGTCTACAGACGGCGCTCCAGGCCCTCTACGGCCACTACGAGAAGACCTTCGAGCTGTGGGAGAAGAAGGGCATCCGTGTTCCGCCGTGCTTCATCATCGTCTGCCAGAACACTGCCATTTCGAAGCTGGTCTACGATTTCGTTTCCGGCTTCCAGCGCAAGAACGAGGACGGGACGACGACGCTCCAACACGGCCGGCTCGCGCTGTTTCGAAACTACGACGAGACCACCGGAAATCCACTCCCTCGGCCGAACACGCTCTTGATCGACAGTGAGCAACTCGAGGCCGGCGACGCGCTCGACGAGAACTTCCGCGATATGGCCGCCGATGAAATCGACCGGTTTCGCCGCGAGATCATCGAACGCACTGGGGACCCACGAGCGGGTGACCAAATTACCGACA
>DASWGX010000300.1:0-2359 GCA_036393455.1 Polyangiaceae bacterium | reverse complement strand
CTCGCGTGACGTCTCCGGCAAAACCGCAGAGCAGCGTGCCGCCCTCCACGAGTGCCGCGTGCGCGTCCTTCGCGTCGCGCGGACGCAAGGCGCGGATCGAGGCGAGCGTACCGGCGGACGGTGTGCCGAAGGCGTGGCCGGCGTAGAGCCTACGTCCGAACCAGCGCCGCGCGAGCGCCCTGTCGTCGTCGAACAGCTCGACGAGCTCGCTGGTGATCTCGCGCTGGAGGCGGAAGAACTCGTCTTCACCGAGGCTCGGCGCGCACAGGGTGTCCTTCATCAGCGCGAAGAAGCCGTCGAGCGACCGCGCGATCGTGGCGCCGTGCAGCGTGACCGCCGTGTGCGACGCGTCGACTCCGAAGGAGCCGCCCAATCGGTCGAGCTCGGTTTCCACGCGATCGCCGTCGCGGCCGCCCGCCGTGCGGCGCATCAGCCGCGCGGTGAGAGCCGTCAAACCGGCCTGGCTCGGAGCGTCGCGGGCGACGCCGGGCTCGAGCGTCAGGGATACCGCGACGAGCGGAAGCGCCGTGCTCGTCTCGACGAGCACGGACGGCGCGGCACGAGCCGCCGAGGGCGGGTTCACGGCGCCTCCCTGCGCGGCAGGTCCGAACGAACCACGATCCCACTGCGCCGGTCCTTTCTGAGGTGGCGTCGCGCCGCCCGCAAGAGGTCGCTTTGCGTTGCGCGCCGGCAATCCTCGAGTCTGTCGAAGGCTCCGGCGGGGCGGCCGATGACGACCTCGTGAAAGCCGATCGTGGAGGCCTTGCCGTCCACGGTTTCGAGCCCGGCGAGCAAGCTGAGCTCGGAACGAGCGCGGGCGCGCTCGAGCTCCTCGGAGTTCACGGGCTCGCGTATCGAACGCTCGATTTCCGCATCGATGACGTCGAGCAGCGCCTCGGCGCGGACGCCTTCACGCGCCGAAGCGAAGACTTCGGCGAGACCCGGATCGCGGAAGGGGCTCACGAAGCCGCGGACGTCCGCGGCGAGCTCGAGCTCTCGCACGAGCCGCTTGTGAACGCGGCTCGCCCGCCCGCCGAACAAGATCTCGAACAAGAGCGACAGCGGAACGTAGTCTGCGTCGCCGAACGCCGGAGACTTGTAGCCGAGCGTTACCTTCTCGGTCGGCGTGGGCTTCTTCACTTCGAGCCGCCGCTCCTCGGCCTGATCGGGTTCCGGCTGCACGTCCTCGACCGGCAGCGGCGCCGGAGGCAACGGGCCGTACTGCGCGGACACCTTGGCGAGCAGCTCCGCCGCCGTGACGTCGCCGACGACCACGAGCGTGGCGTTGTTCGGAGCGTAGTAGGTCCGGTAGAATGCCGCGCAATCCTCGCTGGTGAAGCCCTCGATGTCGCTCATCCAGCCGATCGTCGGCCAGCGGTAGGCGTGCCGGTCGAAGGCCGTCTTGTACAATAGCTCGCTGACCGAGCCCTCGACGTCGTCCTCGACACGGTAGCGGCGCTCGTTGGCGACGACTTCTTTTTCGCTTTCGACCTGAGGTCTGCGCAAGACCAGGTTCGTCATGCGGTCGGCTTCGAGGCTGACGACGAGATCGAGGGCTTCGCGCGGGATGTTGATCGTATACTGGGTCCAGTCGAGCCACGTCGCGGCGTTGGACTCGGCGCCAGCTTCCTCGAGCAGCCGATCGAATTCCCCCGCCGGGTGATGCTCGGTTTCGTTGAACATCAGGTGCTCGAAAAGATGGGCGAGCCCGGTCTTTCCTTCACGTTCGTGGCGGGAGCCGACGGAAAACCAGGTGTGGTAGGCAATGACCGGCGCCGAGTGATCCTCGCACAAGAGGATGTTGAGCCCGTTGTCGAGCTCGTAGCGATCGATGGCGAGCGCGGGGCCGAACGGCAGGCGCCCGACGTGGCGCGGGTAGCTGCCCGCCGGCTCGGCGGCGCGGGTTCGAGAAGGATTGAGTACGGGCATTGGCTGGCCTTTTTACTGGTCAATCTTCAGAATGGCGAGGAAGGCGTCCTGGGGAACCTCTACGGAACCGACGTTCTTCATGCGGCGCTTGCCTTCCTTTTGTTTCTCGAGGAGCTTGCGTTTGCGGCTGATGTCGCCTCCGTAACACTTGGCGGTGACGTCCTTGCGCAACGCCTTCACCGTTTCGCGGCTGATGATCTTGGACCCGATGGCGGCTTGCAAGGCGACGTCGAACTGCTGCCGCGGGACCAGCTCCTTGAGCTTTCCGGCCAGGGCACGGCCCCGCGCATAGGCGGTGTCGCGATGCACGATGACGCTCAGGGCGTCCAGCGGATCGCCGTTGATCAGCATATCGAGCTTGACCAGCTCGTCGGCGCGATAGCCGACCAGCTCGTAGTCCATGCTGGCGAACCCGCGTGACACGCTCTTC
>DASWGX010000299.1:0-13720 GCA_036393455.1 Polyangiaceae bacterium | reverse complement strand
GAACGCGCCGGCGCCGCCGAACACCACCCAGCGAGCGTTTCTGCCGCGCTGCGCCGCGACGGTGCGCGGCGTGGGCGCCGCGGCGCCGGAGAGCGTGGCGTCCGACACGCGCCCGGCCGTTGAAGGAGCCTCGGCACCGGCGGGACCGGGTGAGGCGACGGGGGCGTCGATGGCTCGATTCCTTTCGGCGATGCGGGCGTCGAGCCCGGCGCGGAGCACGCTGCCCACGTCCGCGTCGGAGACCATGACCTGTTCGTGAACGAGCCAGGTTTCGAGAGCACGCCCGAGCTCCGCCGCCGTCGCGTAACGCTGGTTCGGGTCTCGTGCGAGCGCCTTCTCCACGATGGCTTCGAGCTCGCGCGGGTAGGCGCCGACGCGTTCACTCGGCAAGACGAGAGGCTGCTCGAGCAGCTGGTATAGCGTCGCGAGCGCGTCGTCTCCGCGGAACGGTCGTTCTCCAGTCGTGCACTCGTAGAGCACGCAGCCGAGCGCGAAGACGTCGGCGCGTCGATCGACGTCGCGCGTGGTCAGCTGCTCCGGCGCCATGTAGCTGATCTTGCCCTTGATTTCTCCGGTCTGCGTGGGCGCGTGAATTTGACCCCGCGCTTTGGCTACGCCGAAATCGGTCAGCCTCACTTGCCCGGTCGTCGAAATCAAAATGTTCTGGGGCGATACGTCGCGGTGAACGACGCCGAGAGGCGTTCCGTCGTCGTCCAGGAGCTCGTGGACCGCGTGAAGCCCGGCGCACACGCGGGCCACGACGCGCGCGGCGTGATGAAGCTCCAGACGGTGCTCCGGCAGCGCGTCGAGCAGCTCGCGCAACGAGCCGCCATCCGACCAGTCCATGACCAGGTAGACGAGCTCGCCCTCGCGATTGGCGGCGTGGATCGCACAGACGTTCGGATGTTGGACGCGGGAGGCGATGCGAGCTTCGTCGAGCAGAACCGTCCAGAAAGCATCGGACGCTTCTTGCTCCATCAACGCCGTCTTGATCGCGACTCGACGCTCGTGTCCCACCGCGCCGGACTCGCGTGCGACCCACACGCGGCCCATCCCGCCCGTCCCGATTGGAGCCAGGAGCTCGTAGTCGCCGACGCGGTCGCCGCGTTCGAGAAATGCTCCTTGTTGCACCGCGTTTCTCAGCATAGCGGAGTGATACGACGCTGGCACGGTGCTACTCGAGTGTTCGCGCGTGCGACGTCCGCTCATGCTCACTGCAAGTGTAGAGAAAGCCGCGATGCGGCCTTACTCGGGTTCGGTCATAGGGGGTCGGTTCGATCCTCGACACGCACGTCGACGATGAACCCGAGCTCGCCAAAACTCGCGAACCAACCCTGGAGCTCGGACTCGATCGTCTCGGAGCGCGCTGCGGCGACCGCGGCGGCGCGTTCGCACGCGGTCAGAAGGGGTTCGCCCTCCGCGAGCGCGTGGAGCAGACCGAAGGCGGCGTCGCCCACCTCCTTGTCGAAGATGCGCAAATTCGTGCCGCGGTAGATCACCAGGTTTTGCGGCATTTCGGCCGGCAAGGGCACGGCCTCGCCGTTCTCGGTGCTCCGTTTGAGGGCGCGCCTGAGGTCCGCTACCGGATAGCGCACGGGGAGCAGGCGGAGCGCCGGGCTCAACACGCAGCGCGCCGTTTCCCAGGCGTCGAGAGGAAGCGCCGCGAGGCGATCGGGCTCGAGCTTGCCGGCGTCGGGCGCGTCGAAGACCTCGACGTAGGCCCATTCGAGACGCGCCATGTCGGTGCAGAGCCGGCGCTCGGGCAGCCACGTCGATCGTTCGACGAAGGCCGGCAGTCCCTCTCCGAGGTCACGCAGCGAAAACGACGTTGGCGCGCGCTCGAGCAGGTAGCCCTCGACGAGCCGCTGCCAGTCCTCCTGCCCGAGAATGCCGCCAAGGCCGGGAAAGTCTTCGACCAGGGCGCTCGTGTGTCGCAGCCAGAATTGCTCGCGATAGATCTCGAGCTGTTCGATCGGGGAGAGTCGGTCATTGCCGCTCACGTGTTGGGCGACGAGCCTCGACAGCTCCGCGTCCTTCGGCAGTGCGCCGCGCCGGCGCAGGAGCTCGGCCATGAAGCCCTGAAGCTTGCTGAGCTCCGTCACGGCGTTTCGAACGGCGCGGCGTCTTCGGGAAGCTCGCGCGGCCCCCCCTGGGCCCACATGCGTTCGGCTCCGGTTGCTGCGCCGTCGTTGCTCGCGTCGGCGCGCTCGGGAAGTGGTACTGCGACGTGTGCCGGAGCTTGTCCGAGCGCGCCGTCGCGCGTCGCGCGTGCGCGCTCGGCTTCCGCCATCAAGACGGGAAAATCCGGAATCTCGTCGTCCCATTCGATCAACGTGGAGACCGGGCCGCAGAGCTCGATCGTCTCTCGGTACAAATCCCAAACCGGGTCGATCACGTGGCCCCGATGCGTGTCGATGATGTACTTGCCGAGGTTGGTGTGGCCCGCGAGGTGAACCTGAACCACCCGCCGGTGCGGGATGCCGCGCACGTACGCGTACGGGTCGAAGCCGTGATTGTAAGCGGCGACATAGACGTTGTTGACGTCGAACATCAGTCCGATGTCCGCGCGCTCGGCGACTTCCGAAATGAACTCCCACTCCGTCATGCTGCTCGACGTATAGGCGAGGTAGCTCGATGTGTTCTCGAGCGCGAAGCGCACCTCGAGGAAGTCTTGGACCATGCGCGCGCGCTCCGCCACGCGCCGTACCGCCTCGGTCGTGTAGGGCAGCGGCAGAAGATCGTGCAGGTGCGCCCCGCCGGCCCCGCACCAGCAGAAGTGGTCGCTCACCCAGGGCGGCCGCACGCGTCGTACCAAGGCCTTGAGGCGACGGAGATAGTCGCGGTCTGGCGGCTCGGGGCCCCCGATGCTCAGCGAAACGCCATGCAGGATAACGCGGTAGCGCTCCAGCACGCGCTCGAGGTGATAGAGCGGCTTGCCGCCCGCCACCATGAAGTTTTCGCCGATAATCTCGAAGAAATCCACGTCAGGCTGACGGCTCAAGATGTGCCGATAGTGCGGCACACGGAGCCCGACTCCGACGCCCCAGTCGGGCGCGCCCAAGCGCGGCGCCTCCGTCATTGCTTCGGACAGTGGCCGTTGCACCCACCCTGGCCCTTGCACTCGTTCATGCCGGCGCATTCGTGCTTGCCTTGCGCGGCGCAGTTGCCCTTGCCCTTGCAAGCGTTTTGGCCCTTGCAGCAGTCCTTGCCTTCGGCGGCTTCGGGCGCCGGTGCACCGGACGCCTGAGACGGAGATTTTGCCGGCGCGCTTCCGCCCTCGGCGCAGGCGGAAGCGCCGAGCACGAGGCCGAGTGCCGCAGCGCGGGCAAGCGATCGGTTGACGTCGTGGGTCATGAGGGTCGAATTATGCTCGAGGTGCCAGGAAAATCACCCGCTTTTCGCGGAACGGCTCTAGGATCCTCTCCGATGTCCGACTGGCCGGCGCCCACGCCGACGTCCGCCTTGGCGCGGCGGCGTGACGCGCTTCGCGCTCGGCTGCGCGCGCCGGCGCTGATCGCCTCGGGCTTCGCGCGGCCGCGAAACTTCCTCGGCAATCCCTACGAATTTCGCGCGAGCAGTCATTTCCTCTACCTCGTCGGGCGGCAAATCGAGGGCGCCGCGCTCCTGCTCGAGTCCGACGCTGCCACGCTCTTCGTCGAGCCTCCGGCGCCCGACGACGTACTCTGGACCGGATCGCCGGCGGCCCTGGACCAGCTCGAGCGCGAGCTCGAGCTTCGGGTGCGACCGATCGAAGAGCTTGCTCGCGAGCTCTGGCGCGCGGGAGAAACGGCGACCTTGCCGCCGCCCGATCTCGAAACCAGCGAGTGGCTCCGTTCTTTGCTCGAACGCCCGGTCGAGCCCGACCCCGACGACTCGCTTTCCGAGCTCGACGCCGCTCTTTCGGACGCGATGATCGAACAGCGTCTCGTGCACGACGAAGCCGCCATCGCGCAGCTCCGTCAGGCCGCGGCATTGACCATCGCGGCGCATCGCGCAGGCATGAGCCGCACCCGACCCGGCCTGCGGGAGGCCGTGGTGATGGCGGAAATGGAGCGGAGCATTCGGAGCGCTGGGGGCCGTCTGGCCTACGGGCCCATCGTGACGGTGCGCGGCGAGGTGCTGCACAACGACCGGCACGACGGCATGCTCAATGACGGTGACCTCTTGCTCTGCGACGTCGGCGCGGAAACGCCGGAAGGATGGGCAGGCGACGTCACGCGGACCTGGCCGGTGAGCGGGCGCTTTTCTGCTTCGCAGCGCGACGCCTACCAGGCGGTGCTTGCCGCGCACGACGCCGCCGTCGCCGCGGTGCGGCCCGGGACGCGTTTCCGCGACGTTCACAGAATCGCGGCGCGGACTCTGCTCGAAGGGCTCGTCGGGCTCGGCGTCTTTCGCGGTGACGTGGACGAGCTCTACGAGCGCGGCGCCGCCGGCGTGTTCTTCCCGCACGGCGTCGGCCACCTGCTCGGCCTCGACGTCCACGACCTGGAAGATCTCGGAGATCGCGCCGGCTACCCGCCGGGCCGGTCGCGCGCCACTTCGCTGGGCGAAAAGTACCTGCGCCTCGATCGCGATCTCGCGCCGGGTATGGCCGTGACGATAGAACCTGGCTTTTATCGCATCTCGGCGTTGCTCGACGACCCGAGCGAGAGCGAGCGTCTCGGCGGCGCGCTCGACCGCTCCGCGCTCGCGCGTTTCTCCGACGTGCGCGGCATCCGCATCGAAGACGACGTGCTCGTCACCGAAACGGGCAACGAAGTGATCACGGGCGAGCTCGAGAAAGAGCCGAGCGCCGTCGAGGCACGGATAGCCTGGACCGACTGAGCATCAGGCGCTCGCTCGGGCGACGCGCTCCGGGGCTTCCGCCACCGTGCTTTGCCAAGCGGCGTCGACGGGACACGCCTGGTCGACGACCTCGTCCGGGGTGGCTCCGGCTTCGATGGCGTGGCGCACCGCAGTCGACCCGATCAGAAGGTCGAAAGCGCGGCGCTCGGATTCAAACTCGTAAGTTCGCGTTTCGAACGCGAACTCGTCCGGCGCCTGAGCGCGAGCGAGCGCGATCAAACGCAGGTAGGTGGCGACCGGCCGGAACAGATGGGAATCCGTCACGTGGAGCATGACACCGTGACACACGGCTTCGGCGTGCTTGTCGAAGGTGGGCCGAAAGCTCACCGGGTGGACCAGCGCCCCCGGCGTTCCCGCATCGCTCAATGCGTCGGCGAGCTTGCTGCCGTCGAGAAAGGGCGCGCCGAGAACCTGGAACGGGAGCGTCGTGCCCCGTCCCTCGCTCAGATTCGTGCCCTCGAGCAGGCAGGCGCCGGGATAGACCAACGCCGTTTCGAGTCTCGGCATGTTTGGCGAAGGCGGGAAGAAAGGGCGCCCCCACGCCGCCGCCGTCCGGTAACGCTCCCAGCCCTGAGCGCGAAGCACGCTGAGCGCGCCGTCGGGACCGAGCGGTTTGCCATCGCGCTCCAAGAACAATGCGATGAGCTCCGCCAGCGTCAGCGCGTGCCGGATCGGCACCGGCTCGAGGCCTACGAACGAAAGAAAGCCTTCGCCTTGCGGCGCGCCCTCGACGCTGGCCGGATCGCCCGAAATGGGGTTCGGCCGCTCGAGCACCAGCGTGTGTACGCCGGCGGCGGCTGCGGCGCGCGCCGCGATGAGCGCGGTCCAGACGTACGTGTAGTAGCGCGCTCCGACGTCGGCGAGGTCGATCACCAGGACGTCGAGACCCTCGAGATCCTCTCGTTTCGGCGTCAGCGAGTCCTTGGTCGTTCCGTAGAGGCTCAGGGCCCTTCGCGGCCGTCCCTCGGCGTCGGCGCCCGTCGCGCCGTCGCTCGGGACCGGTGTTTCGGCTTGCTCGACGCCGTGAAGGCCGTGCTCGGGCGCGAAGGCCAGCTCGGGCTCCGTGCCGAGCTCCTCGAGCACCCGCAAGAGGTCGCGACCCTGGCGATCGCGCGATGCCGAGTGTGTCAGCACGCCGATTCGCGACGTTCTCAGGCGTTGCCGAACGGCGGCGCTAGGCCCGTTCATGAGTAGGTCCAAACCGGTCAACATGCCGAAATTCCTCGGGTCGGTCGCCACTGTAGGGCGGCCCCGCCCGCTATGCAACGTCTTGCATGTGGGGGTGGTCTTAGCTAGCATTTTTTTCACAGTGCGGCGCGTTTTGGTGGTCGACGACGAGGAGAACCTGAGGGTCGTGCTGCGCACGCTCTTGCGGCGCAACGGTTACGAGGTCGAGACCGCGCGCAGTGGTGAAGAGGGGCTCGCCTTGGTCGAGTCCTTCGGACCCGATTTCGTCCTGACCGACGTTCGAATGCCGAAGATGGGAGGGCTCGACTTGCTGTCGACTCTCAAAGCCAAAGGTCACGACGCCACCGTGATCGTGATGAGCGCGTACGGAAATACGGACCTTGCGATCGAGGCGATGAAGGCTGGCGCGTACGACTATGTGCAGAAGCCCTTCAAACCCGACGAAGTGGTGCTGACGCTGCGCAAGGCCGAAGAGCGCGAGCTCTTGCGCCGAGAGAACCGCGCCTTGCGCGACGAGATCCGCAAGGAGCATCGGTTCGAGGACCTTCTGGCGAAGAGCCCGAGCATGCAGGAGGTATTTCGCACCGTCGCCAAGGTCGCGGACTACAAGACCACCGTGCTCGTCAGCGGCGAGAGCGGCGTCGGCAAGGAGCTCGTCGCGCGCGCGATCCATCAGCGAGCCTCGCGGCGCAGCGCGCGGTTCGTCGCCGTCAATTGTGGCGCCATCCCGGAGAACCTGCTCGAGAGCGAGCTGTTCGGTCACAAGAAAGGGGCTTTCACGGACGCGCACCAAGACCGGCGGGGCTTGTTCGAGGAGGCCGACGGCGGAACACTTTTCCTGGACGAAATCGGCGAGCTTCCGCTGCCCCTTCAAGTCAAGCTGTTGCGGGTCCTCGAGGACGAGCGGATCCGCCGCCTGGGCGAGTCCCGTGACCTCAAGGTGGACGTTCGCATCATCGCCGCCACGCACCGCGACCTCGCCGCCGAAACCAAGGCGGGCCGTTTTCGGGAAGATCTGTTCTACCGGCTCAACGTGCTGTCGATCGTCGTTCCGCCTTTGCGCCAGCGCCGCGAGGACATTCCGCTGCTCATCGACCATTTCGTGGTGCGGAACAATGCCCGTCTCGGAACCAACATTCGCGGAATGGACGCGGAGGCGCGGCGCCTGCTCTACGAATACGCATGGCCGGGCAACGTGCGCGAGCTCGAGAATACGATCGAGCGTGCGATGGTGCTGGCCGAGTCGGATCAGATCGTCGCGGCCGACCTTCCCGAGCGCGTGCGCGAGGCACGGGACCCGGTGCAGATGCAGCTCGCGAGCGGCGAGCTCAGCGTCAAGAAGACGATGCGGGTGATCGAAGAGACGTTGATTCGCCGCGCATTGCAGAAGACCAAGGGCAATCGGACGCGCGCCGCCGAGGTGCTCGAAATTAGCCACCGGGCACTCTTGTACAAGATCAAAGACTACCAAATTACCGACCTGTGAGGGCGCGCCGCCGCGCCGGAAGGACGCAGTTGCGCCGCGCACCGGGCCTCGCACGGCGGCCTCGCCGGCGGGACGCGGCGCCTGGCATTCCCTGCTCGACCCGTTGATTGATGATCGGGCCGGATGGGAGATAGGACGAGGGAGAAGGGCGGCTGGGATGGAGGACTGGGGAATAGGGAGGTCCGGCACAAATTCGCAACGTGCGGCAGAAGAGGCGTGGGGGATGAAGGTCGCGGGGATGAAGGTCGCGCAAGGACGAAGGTGCTCGGGGAAGAGGGACTGTGGCCCTGGCGTCGTCATGGGGAGGCGCGCACAGGCCGCGCCGGCGCTGCGAAGTACGGCGCGCCACGGTGGGGTGCCGTCACGACCTCTGCGCGTAGACGGGCATGACGACGCCAAGGCGCCATCCGCGCGCCAGCGCGGGCCCGCTTCCCACTGCCATAAGGCCTCGGCCGGCGACCTTTCGTCCCCAAACCCCAGTCCGTCTTCCTGGGCCGCGCCTGCGCGCGGCCCTCCCACCGATCGAGAGTGCCCTGCTCGACGCGGGTCTAGTGCCGCCGTAGGGTTTGAGTTAGGATGGCGCGCATGAATCGATCGTACGGCGCTCTTTGTATCACCGCTCTCGTCGTTGCCTGTGGGCCCTCCTACGAATCCACGGGAGTCAAGACACCGGACGAGATGATCGAGGAACAGGAACGCCTGGCGGTCGAGGATCAGAAGCGCGCCGACGACTACGACAACATGGTCGAGGCCGAAGAGACGGACACGGAGCAGAAAGCGAAGTGGGACGCGACGCAGGCCGAGCTCGAGCTCAAGCGCGCCGCCCGTTCTGCCGAAACCTGTCCCGATACGCTGCCGGAGGAGGACAAGAAGAACAGCCCCAAGGGCGTCGCTACGGTCACGTTGCTTTTCAACAACGAAGGCCACGTCAAAGAAGCGACTGTCGCGTCGCCGTTCACGGACACCCCGGTCGGGAAGTGCGTGCTGCGAGCGATGGGCGCCGTCATCGTTCCCGACTACGTCGGGCCGGAAAAAACCGTCACGTGGGACGTCGATCTGACCGGAAAGGGTCAGTCCGGCCCGAGCGGCGCCACGTCCGAGTAGTCGGACGAACAGCGAACTCAGAGGAACCAGAGGCCGAGCACGAACAGCACCGCCGCGAAGCCTACGGCCGCGATGGAAGCAAACTCCCACACCTCGCTGCCGCTCCGCGCAAAGCGCAGCTCGATGGACGCAAAGCGACTCGCCTCGCGCGTGCGCCGCCCGGACAGCGCCTGATTGGCGGCCCTGAGCCCGGGGTCGAGCGTCGGTTCCGAGGGGAGCACCGGCATTGTGACGGCCACGCTTCTGTCACGAAGTCGTCGCGCTGTCGAGGCGGGAGGGCTCCCGCGCCTCGAACCCGCGGCCGGGCCGATTTTTCGCGTCCTTTCGATCAGCGGAAGCGCATACGTCCGCTTCGCTCCCACCATTCGCGGTAGCGAGACTGTGCGCTGGCCCGTTCCTTCGGCGGCAGATCGTCGTAGTAGCCGAAATACTCTTTCGTCAGGCTCTTGAGCTCGTCCCCGGCCGACCGGCGTATGTCCTGGCTTTGGTGCATCAGGGCGTCGACGAGCCATTCGATGCGGTGCCTCGGCGCGTTCGTCTTGTACCAGTCCGCCCAGGCGTCCGCATCTTCCGCGAAGTCCTGCCGCGACAAGACGCTGAGAGCCCAGCGCGCCGCGCGGATGATTTCCGGATTCTTTTCCCTGAGGCAGCGGATCAACGTGGGCACGGATTCGACGTCGCGAACGTCGGCGAACGCTTCGACCACGCTCATCCGCGCTTCCGTCGAACGTCCGCCGTCGAGCAACAGATCCGTGAGCTCGTCGCGGATCATCTTTCTGACTTCCAGATCTTCGCGGAGCAGGCGCGTCGCGGTGACGGCAGCGCGCCGCACTTGATCGTCGCCGTCGAGCAGACGGCGCGCGACGGCGCGTGCGCCGTCCACCGACGGCAGCTCTCCGAGCAAGCGCGTCGACCAGGCGCGCACGTGCGGATCGCTATCGGCCGTGCGCACCACAAGGAACGGCACCGCCTGGAGCCCGATCCGCGTCAAGGTCCTCAGGATCGGACCGGAATCTCCGGCGCGCCGCGTACCGTCGAGCACCGCGCGCGTGTCGGCCGAAAGGGGTCCGGGAAAGGACGCGACCAGAGCGGGGATGGCCCCCGGCCCGAGCTCCGTCAGGCGGCGCTCCGCCTCGGCGTCGCCGTCGCACAAACGGCGCACGAGATCGCGGCTATCGCCGTCCATGCTCACGATGACGCTCGGCAAGCGGTGCTCCTCGGACGTTTGCCGTGGCAACGGGGGCCGGGCTTCCACGGCAACCGAACGCGAGGCAGGAGCGAGCGGCGCCTCGTTCTCGCGGGCCAGAGCCTCGGCGATTTCGTCATCCATCGAAAGCGAGCTCGCGTCGATTTCCGGTCCCTCGGAGCTCGCGCCCCCGCCTACTCCGCCGCCTTCGAGCGTTGCGTCTTCGTCGGACGCATCCTCGTCGATCTCGCTGTCGCGAACTGCCTCGTAGTCGTTTTCCGCCGGCGCATCGTCGATGAGCTCGAGGCGCGGCGCGCCCGTGCCCGTCGCTTCCGTCGCTTCCGTCGCTTCCGTCGCTTCCGTCGCTCTGACGGGACTCGGGGACGCATCGAGGCGGGAGCCCGAAACCGCGGTTCGCGGAGCGACGTCCCAGCCGTCCTCGGGCGGTTCTTCTTCTCGCGCGCCGAGCCCGATCGGCCGCGAGAGTGGCACGATGCTGGGTGGGACGACCGACTCCGGCTGCTCGCCGCGGCTTGGGCCGATCGACACCACGGGCTGGGGTCGCAGGCTCCGATCGAGCTCGAGCTCTTCGAGCTCGGGGGCGGGGGCAAAGCTCGGCTCGGTACGCGGGGTGCTGCCCGAAATGACCGTCGGAGCCGCGCTGCGGGCGTGTACTTCGACCGGCGCGGGTTCTTGGGGCACGGCGGCTGCGCCTTCGACGGGGCCTTCATGCCGCGGCGTGGTTTCCGGGTGCGGAGACGAGGGGCTCTCTGCGGCCGGGCGCGAGGCGGGCGGTCGGTGGGGGTGTTCGATATGGCCGTACGAAGGAGGTGGTGGCGTTCGAACGGGCGGTGGTTCGACGGGCTCGGGCGGTTGCGGCGACGGTTCGACCTCGGCAGCTGGCTCGGGTGTCGCGTCCGCGCCGGGAGCCGCGGCGGCCGGTGCGGCGCCTTCGACGTCGAGCGCCGTGACCAGAGCCGACGCACGTTCGCGGCGGGTCGCCCGCTCCGGTTGCTTGGGCTCGGCGACGGGAAGTGGATCCAGAGCCTGCTGAGACTTCTTCTTTCTGAGCAAGATCACGCGTTCGAGCGCCGCGCTCACGAGCGGGGCGAACGAAATGACATCGCCGATGCGTTCGAGCTCGACGTCGGCGTCGCCGTGATCGCCGTACAGGATCAGCACGCAGCGCCCGCGCAGCGTTAGTGGCAAAAGGAGCGCAGCGCGCCCGGGCTTCCGCTCGAGATCCTTGACCAGTGCTCCGTCGATGCCGCCGCCGGCGAGGCGCACCAGCTGCCAGGTTCCTTGATCGCGCGCCGCGGCGAGCGAGCTCGGTAGATCGAGCGGCACTCCGATTGCGTTGACGCGAGCGCGCCCCGCGCCCGGCCCGTGCGCTTCCAGACCTTCCGCGAGGTCGCCGTGGACTGCGAACAGCGCCGCATAATCGAAGTACTGGGACGCAAAATCGAACAGCGCGCGCACCAGCTCGTCGCGGGTTCCGGCGCGCAAGAGGTCTCGCTCGGCCATCGCAATCGTGTACGGCCCCACGCGCCGCTGAGCGCTCGGACGCCGCACCGGCTGCAGCAATCGGCCCAAGGGCGCTCCGGAGCCGGCGCCGGAACGACGCAAAGGCGGCGACGCGTTTGCGGCGGGTGCGCGCGAAACCCGCTCGTCCCGCGGAGCGGGCGCCGGGCTCTTCGGGTCACCCGGCGGCGGGAAGCTGTCGGGCAGCGGCAGGCGCGGGACGGCTGGCGACGGACCTTGATCGGGTGGGGAGCTCGGCAACGGATCGGGAGCGCCCGAGAGCTTGGCGATGATGCGGGAACTGCGCCGATCGAGCGCGAGGTTGTAATCGCGCGCAATGGCCTGGCGCACGCGTACGAGCAACGCGGCCCGCTGCACGATGCGAACGCCGAGCGCGAAGCCGAGATCTTGTTCTACCTCCGGCGCCAGCGGCTCCGCGACGGCCACGACGAGCTCACCGTGGCTTTCGGCGAGCGGGTAGAGGCCGTAGCGCCACGCGAGATCGCCCGGCACCAGCCGCAGCGTGCTCGGCTCGGCGCGAGCCAGCTCTCCTGTGGGAGCCGGCTCGAGCGAAAAATCGCGCGCCACGAGATCGGACAGCGTGGCTTCGCTCACGGCCGCGAGCTCCAAGAGGTTCGTTGCCAGGTCGCCGCCGTACATGACCTGCCGGGCCAGCGCCTCCTCCACGTCGCGCGCCGACGCGACTTGGTTGTTGATCAGGCTGGTGCTCAGGGTCGGCATGCCGTGTTGCCCAACGGCCGAATGTCTTCCGACCGGGTTAGTGCTGTCAATCACCGTCGTGGTTTCTCACTGAGAAGCCGCCAATACATCTCGGAATACCCAGCTCGCGAGGGTCAGATAGATGAGGATCCCGAGCACGTCCACCAGCGTCGCGATGAACGGCGTCGAGCTCGTCGCGGGATCGACGCCCAGCCGGTGCAGTGCGAGCGGCATCATTCCGCCCACGATGCATCCCATCGTTACGATGCTGACGATGGTGACCGCTACGAGAAGGGCCATGTCCAACCCCCCCCCGCTCACCAGGACTCGGCCGATGCCGAGCAGCGCCAAGAGCAGCCCGAGCACGATGCCCTGAATCAGTTCGCGACCGAGCACCCGCCACCAGTCGGCGGCTCTGATCTCGCCGACGGCCAGCCCGCGAATGACGAGCGTCGACGATTGCGATCCCGAGTTGCCTCCCGCGGAAACCAGAAGCGGAACGTAGAACGCCAGTTGGCTGATCGCTTGCAGCACGGGGTCGAAGGCTTCCATCGCGGTGGTCGTGAAGTACCCGCCGACGAACAGAATCACGAGCCACGGCGCGCGCCGTTTGATGTACACGCCGATGCGCGCGCCGAAGTACCCTTCCTCGATCGGAGCGATGGCGCCCATCTTCTGCACGTCTTCGTGCTGTTCCTCCGTCATCACGTCCAGAACGTCGTCCGACGTGATGACGCCGAGAATGCGCCCTTCCGCATCCAGCACGGGAAGCGTATTGAGATCGTACTTCGCCAGCGTGCGGGCGACCTCTTCCTGGTCGAGCTCGGGCGGGACGGAAATCACGTTCTGGCTCATCACCTCGTCCACGCGCTGCTCCGGCCTGGACAACAAGAGATCGCGCAACGTGAGGAAGCCGATCACGCGGTCTCCTTCGAGCACGTAGAGCGTATCGAGCGACGTCTCGGCCTCGTGCGCCTCGCGGCGCAGGGCCTCGACCGCTTCGGCGATCGTGGCGCCGGCCGGCACGTCGAGGTAGTTGGTCGTCATCAGCCCGCCCGCCGACGCGTCCGGCCAGCGACCGAGCTCTTCCACCTCGACGACGATCTCCGGGTCGACGCGTTCCAGCTGCTCGAGCAGGGGGGCGGCTTCCTCGGTGGGAAGCCCTCCGATGAAGTCGACCAGATCGTCGGCGTCCATTTCGGTCGCGATGCGCGCCGTCTGGAGCGGCCCCATGAACGAGGCGAGCTTCGCCTGTTGCTCTTCGTTCAACCGCTCGAAAACCTGGGCGGCGTAGTCGATCGGCAGAGCGCGCAGAAGCGAGCTGGCGCGCTCGGCCTCGAGCTCCCCGATCACGTCCGCAATGTCTTCGGGGTGGATGTCCTCGACCAGCTGACGCAGTTCCCCCGGGCTCTCGTTGAGCAGCGTTTCGAGTTCTGGGCCGAGGAGCCGCCCCACGCGCATGCAAGCGGATTAGCAGAACTCGCTCGGCGAGCCCATCTCCCGGCGCAGTTGGCGCCGGCGCCGCTTCAGCGCGCCGCCGCGCCTAGTTGACCAAGAACCACTTGACGCTCGGCTTGATCTCGAGATGCACGTGATCGGCGTGCGCCTGATTGAAATGGGGCGTGAGCATGTAGTGGAACACGCGCTGATCCGACGCTTCGCACAGGATG
>DASWGX010000298.1:0-3753 GCA_036393455.1 Polyangiaceae bacterium | reverse complement strand
CCGGCGTTGAATCGGAGCAAGGCCGAGCTCCGGCCGTAACGCCCGCGCCTACGACTCGATGCGGTCGAGGGGGTCGAAGGCTTGGCTGCTGAGCAGCGGAGCGCCGACGGGCAGTTGCCCTTTCACTTGCTCGGGCGTGAGCCCGAACCGGCGTTCCTTTTTGGCGAAGAAGTCGAGGGCGTCGAGCAACGTCTGCGGGCGGAACTCGGGCCACATGATGTCCATGAACAAGAGCTCGGCGTAGGCTGCCTCGAACAGCAGGAAGTCGCTGACGCGCGTTTCACCGCCGGTGCGAATCAGAAGATCGACGTCGGGCAACCCGTGCGTGGTCATTTCACGATGGAAGAACGTTTCGTCGATTTCTTCCGGCAGCACGAGGCCGGCGCGGGCCCGCACCGCGAGTGAACGAGCGGCGTCCACGATGTCTTGCCTACCGCCGTACGAGAGGGCGAGCGTCAGGGTCATGCGCGTGCCGTCCGCCGTGTAGTGGGTGAGGTCGTCCACGGCGTGACGCGTCGGTGTGGGCAGGTCCTCGAGCGAACCGATGACGTTGACGCGGATACCGTTTTGCCTGAGCTCTGCGCGCTCCTGGCGCGCGAAGTCGATGAGCAGCTGCATCAAGGCCTGGACTTCGGCCGGCGGGCGCGCCCAATTCGCGACGCTGAAGGCGTAGAGCGTGAGGTAGCGGATGCCCGCGCGCGTCGCCGTTTCGACCGCGTCACGGACGGCGCGCGCGCCTTCGGCGTGTCCCTCGATACGGTTCAGACCGCGGGCCTTGGCCCAGCGCCCGTTGCCGTCCATGATGATGGCGACGTGGCGCGGCAATCCGTTCATGCTCTCCGTGCCGCCGTTGCCGTTGCCGTTGCCGTTGCCGTTGCCGTTGCCGGTGCCGTTGCCGTTGCCGTTGCCGTTGCCGTTTGCGCCGTGCGCCATTTCCGATGTCGTCTCCGAAGAAAGGACCGAGCTGCCAAGCCCGTCGCCGCCTCTTCGCGGCTAGGGCACCTTGGCAGAATCCCTAGCCAAATTCCCGCCGAGGTTTGTGGAGGTTTCGGGGAGATTCGCCTTGGCGCGGCTTTTTGCCGGTGCTTTGAGGGGAATTTCGGGCTTGGCGCGTACCGCCGCGACCACACCGCCCGCGCGAGCGGCGGGCAGGTCGAGGCGAAAGCGCGTCGCCGGCGGCCCTGGAGCGACGAGCTCCGCCATGCCGCCGTGCGCTTCGGCGACCGCGCGCACGATGGCGAGGCCGAGCCCGGACCCGCCCTTGTCGGCGCGCGTCGAAACGAAACGGCGGAACAAGGTTCGCTGGACGTGCGGGTGCACCGCGCCCCGATTTTCCACGCACACCTCGACACGACCCGCGGCGTGCGCGATGCGTAGCTCGACGGGCGTGTGCGGAGTCGAGTGGATCAACGCATTCTCGACCAGGTTCGAGATGGCTCGTCCCAACCATACGGCCTCGCCGCGCACGCGCGTGTCGCCGATGAGACGAAGCTCGACGCGCTCCGCGCCTTCACCCAACGCCTCGAGCTGGACGCGTGCGACTTCACCCAGCTCCACCGGCGCGAAGCCTTCGGCGCCGCGTGCCTCGATGCGGGCCAGACTCAAGAGTTCCGTCAGCAGGCGTTCGATGCGCTGAGTCGCTTCGCGGATTCTCTTGACGAAGAGGCGCGCCTGTTCCGGTTCGTCGATGGCGCCCTCTTCCAGAACCTCCGCACTCGCCCGCACGGCCGCCACGGGGTTCTTGAGCTCGTGGGACAGGTCCGCGGCGAAGGTTTCGACGAAAGGACGCCCCTCGAGCTGGCGCCGCATCGAGTCGACCGAGCTTCTGAGACGCATTACCTCGCGACCTGTGACGACTGGCGAGGGCGCGCTGCTTTCTCCGAGGCTGACGCGCTCCGCAAAGTCGCTGAGCGCTTCGATGGGCCTGGCAATGGCGCGCCCGATCCAGGCGGCGGCGAGCGCGGCGGCGGCGCCGAGGACGAGGCTGATGACGAGCACGGTGGGGGCGAAATCCTCGAGCAGGCGGCGCATCACGATGGTCGGCTTGACGACGCGCACGGCGCCCACGCGCCGCCCCCCGACGCTGAGCGGCGCTTCGACCGCGACGTAGCCCTGCTCGGGCTCAGGCTCCGCGCGCTCCGGGAAAAGAACGCTACCGTTTACGTCGAGCAACCGAAGGCGAAGGTCGGCCCCGCGACGCCGCTCGATCTCGAGTTTTTTCGCGATCTCGTGAACGCTGCCTCCGCTTCGATCCAGCTCTCCGGCGATGAACCCCGAAAGGGCGTCGGCCTCGTCGCGCGCCGCCTGCGACGCTACCCGGACGGCGCGCGCCTCGATGCGGTCGATCACCATCAGGCCCAGGCCGAAGGCGAACGTTCCGACGATGACCGCGAGCGCCAAAAACACCTGCATGCGGATCGACATGCCGCGCTTGGGAG
Source organism: Polyangiaceae bacterium (assembly GCA_036393455.1). Taxonomy (GTDB): domain Bacteria; phylum Myxococcota_A; class Polyangia; order Polyangiales; family Polyangiaceae; genus DASWGX01. The sequence continues at coordinate 1,315 of DASWGX010000298.1, read as the reverse complement.
TCCGCAGCAGGCGCGAAACGATGAACGCGACGAACAGGATGAGCCCGATTGCCGCCGCCGCCACGACCAGGAGCCGCGTCACGGCGGCTTGCCCCGCGCGGCGTCGGCCGCGTCGGCGATGCGGTAGCCCACGCCGCGCACGGTTTCGATCAGTTGCCCGGTGTGGCTGTCGCCCAGTTTCTTTCTCAGCGACTTGACGTGCGAGTCGACGGTTCGGTCGCTCATCGCGAAACCGGGGCCCCACACCGCGTCGATCAGGCCTTCGCGCGTGTACACCCTGCCGCTGTCCTCGAGCAGAGTGGCGAGCAGCTCGAACTCCACGCGCGTCAGGTCGAGCTCCGCCTCGTAGACGTACGCGCGGCGGCGCGCGCGGTCGACGCGGAGCGCGGAGTGCGAGGCAGGCCCGGCGCGGCGCAAGACGGCGCGCACGCGCGCCACGACCTCGCGCGGCGAAAACGGTTTCACCACGTAGTCGTCGGCGCCGGTCTCGAGGGCGAGCACTCGGTCTTCTTCGCCGTCACGGCTCGAGAGCACGATGATGGGCTTGGTCGCTCCACGAGCCAGCGGTATCAGGTCGAGGCCGCTTCCGTCGGGAAGCATGAGGTCGAGGACGATCAAGCTGGCCTCGTGCATCAATGCCCTCGCCTTCTCGCAGCTGCTCGCGACGCCGGTCGAAAACCCATCCCGCGACAGCGCATAGGCCACGGACTCGGCGATGGCCGGTTCGTCTTCGACGATCAAAATATGGGGAGTCACGACCCGAAGGTACGCTAGCATGACGCCCGACGTATGCGGACGTTGCTGCTCCTACGCCATGCCAAGTCGAGCTGGGCCAAGTCGAGCTGGGCCAAGTCCGGCTCGGGTCCGGAATTGGACGACTTCGATCGGCCGCTGAACGAACGCGGGCGCGCCGCGGCGCCCCTGATGGGGCGGCTACTTGTCGAGCGCGGTCTCGTGCCGGACGTGATTCTGTGCTCGAGCGCGCGCCGGGCCGTTCAGACGCTGTGCCCGGTGGTGGACGAAAGTCGCTTCGCCGGAACGATCGTCATCACGCGGGAGCTCTACCTAGTGGACCCCTCCGCCGTGGTCGAGCTGATCCGACGCGCGCCGCCCGCCGAACGCCTGATGGTGATTTCGCACAACCCGACGCTGGAGGCGTTGCACGCCGCGTTCAGCGGACGCCACGAGCCGTTTCCCACCGCGGCCCTCGGCCGTTACGACCTCGGGGTCGCGGGTTTCGCCGAGCTCGGGATGCGAGCGCCGGTGACCCACGCCGAGCTGTTTTGCCCCTGAGGCCTTTGGGCGGACGAGCCTC
>DASWGX010000297.1:0-5844 GCA_036393455.1 Polyangiaceae bacterium | reverse complement strand
GCAACGTGAAGGCGACATCGAGCCAGAACACGATCTTGGCGAACAGGGCGATGCGCGTCTGGAGAAACGTCCTTTCCTCTTCGGTCATCGACACCCGCATCATCCGAGCCGTGCTCCTCGTGAAACGACGCGATCGCTCTCCAAACCGGCCTCGAACGCATCCTTCTCCGATCCCACCGGCCCCGGCAAGTCGACGAGGTTGGCTTTGTCGCGCCGTTGCCGAATGCCCCGGATCGTGTAGAGTCTGGCTCGTGGCGGCGCGGGTCATACGGGACAACCCCATGGCGGCGCTTCGCGCGGTCCGGCGGCGCGTGAGCGTCGTCACGTGGCTGCCGGTGTTCGCCGTCGTCTACGCGTGCGCGGGCGACGGCTTCACGACGGGTTCGGACGCGAGCGGCAGCGACGGTTCTTCCGACGCTTCATCGAGCTCGGCGTCGTCGGGCGCGGGCGAAACGGGCAGTGACGCGGCGGCGATGGGCGCCGGGGGAATCACGGGAGGCGGCGGCGAGGACGGCGCGACCGGCAGTGCCGAGGGGGCGACGGGCATGACGGGCGCGACGACCGCGGGCGGCAGCACGGGCACGTCGGCCACGAGCAGCGGCGCCGGCGGTACGGGAGGCTGCGCGGCGCCGGGAGCCGCCGTCGACTTCATCGTGGTGGTCGACAACTCGGGCAGCATGCAGGACGAGATGCCGGGGATCGAGCACGGTATCAACGTGCACTTCGCGGACGCACTCACGTCCCATGCCGTCGACTACCGGGTCATCTTGATCTCGCGCCATCGCATGGACGACTTCACGGCGAGCGAGGAAGCGTCGACGTCGATCTGCGTGGCGGCTCCCTTGAGCGGCCTCGCGGCGTGCCCGGCCGAAATGCCCCTGCTCTCGGATCGATTTTACCAGTACAGCGTCAAGATCGAGAGCGCGGACGCGTTCGACCTCCTGCTCTCCACTTACGCGGACGCCGCGCTCGATCGCTGGGACAACTCCACGCTCGGCTGGTCCGAGTGGTTGCGTCCCGGCGTGAGCAAGATGTTTCTGCTCGTCTCCGACGGCAACGAGGACATGCTGGTCGACACCTTCTTGCAGCAGCTCACCGCGCTCGGGCCAAGCCACTTCGGTGCCGACGCGACGAACCCGACGTTCGTGTTCCACAGCGTGACGGGGCTTCCCGCGAATGTGCCGGAAACCACGTCGCACCCGCCGAGCGCCCCCATCGCGAGCGACCTCTGCAACATCAAGGTCGTGGACAGCGCGGGCGAAGTGCACCAGGAGCTCGCCATCCGCACCGGCGGTCTTCGCTTCTCCGTCTGCAACGCCGACGTACCGGAACTCTACGACGCGGTCGTGGCCGCGGCGGCTGGCCCCCGCGCCTGCGACTGAGACTGGGGCTAGGGCTGGCGCGCTAGGGTGCCCGTTCGAGGACGCCCCGGCCGCGCCACGGCTCGTCGAGGGAGCGAAAATGGAGCTCGGCGCCGACGAAGCGACCGGCGAAGCGATTCTCGACGCCCGCGGTGTCGACGATGACGAGCGAGATATCGTCGCCGATGAATTGATCGACGCGATAGCGCCGCGCGGCGCTCACGCCCGGGCCGGCCGCGGTCAATTGTCCCGGAGCGAACATCACCTCGAGCGTGCCGAACTGGGCGCCGAGCAGGCCCTGGAGCGGTGTTTCGAGCGCGCCTTCCGGAGTGAACTCACGCAGCGTCCAGCGGCCTTCGAGACGCGCCGTTGCCGCGGCAACGGGATCCCGAGCGGGCGTCTGCGCGCCGCCGCAGGCCAGGTTCGATCCGAGCGCGGTGACCATGGCGACCAAGACCATGGCGACCAAGCAGCAGAGCTTCCCGAAGGACGGCGTCACGCCGGCAACTGTCTCGCGCACGGGCTGACGATAGCCGACCTGAGAGGCGCAGCAAGCCGGCGAGCGCGACGGATAGTGGGGTGAGCGGTGGCGCGCGGGCGGCGTGCTAGCATCCGCCGCATGATCGAGCCGGGCGAGTTCATTCGCGACCTGGTCGCGCTCCCGCCAGGCGCGAAAGTGACGGCGCGGGGGTGGGTCAAGACGCGCCGCGACAGCAAGGGCGTGAGCTTCGTCCAGCTCAGCGACGGCAGCTCGCTACGCGACCTTCAAGTCGTGGTGGAACAGGGCGCGGTCGACGCCGCGGTGCTCGAGCGCGTGACGACTGGGGCGTGTTTGTCGGTCGAGGGTGAGATCGTCGCGTCACCGGCGGCGGGGCAGAGCGTCGAGCTTCGGGCCATGTCGATTGCGGTGGTGGGCGCCGCCGATCCCAAGCGCTACCCGCTCCAGAAGAAAGGGCACAGCTTCGAATACCTGCGGGAGATCGCCCACCTCAGGCCGCGCTCGAATACGTTCGGCGCCGTGTTTCGCGTTCGCAACGCGCTCAGCGCGGCGATCCACCGGTTTTTCCAGGAGCGCGGGTTCCTCTGGGTGCATACGCCCATCATCACCGCGTCGGACTGCGAGGGAGCAGGCGCCATGTTCGGCGTCACGACGCTCGACCTGCAGAACCTGCCGCGCGGCGCGGACGGCAAGGTCGACTACGCGGCGGACTTTTTCGGCAAACCCGCGTTTCTGACGGTGAGCGGACAGCTCGAGGGCGAAATCTTCGCGCTCGCGTTCTCCAACGTCTATACGTTCGGGCCCACGTTCCGCGCCGAGAACTCGAACACGCCGCGGCACCTCGCGGAGTTCTGGATGGTGGAGCCCGAGATGGCATTTTGCGATCTCGAGGGCGACATGCGCCTCGCCGAGGATTTCCTCAAGTACGTGGTGCGCCACGTGCTCGACCACTGCCAGGCGGACCTCGAGTTCTTCGCCCAGCGCGTCGACAAGAGCGTGCTCGAGACGCTCGAGCACGTCGCGACGTCGAGCTTCGAGCACGTCACCTACACGAAGGCGGTCGAGCTTCTGGAAGGCGCGAACCGAAGCTGGGAATTTCCGGTTTCCTGGGGAGCCGACCTGCAGAGCGAGCACGAACGCTACTTGACCGACGAGAAGCTCAAAAAGCCGGTCATCGTCACGGACTACCCTAAAGAGATCAAAGCCTTTTACATGCGCGAGAACGACGACGGTCGCACGGTGCGGGCCATGGACGTGCTCGCGCCCCGCATCGGAGAAATCATCGGTGGCAGTCAGCGCGAGGAGCGGCCGGACGTCCTGCGCCGAAGGCTGCGCGAGCACGAGCTGCCGGAAGCACCGTACTGGTGGTACCTCGAGCTTCGGGAGTACGGCTCGGCACCCCACGCGGGGTTCGGGCTCGGGCTCGAGCGAATGCTGATGTACGTTACCGGCATGAAGAACATTCGCGACGTGATCCCGTTCTTCCGCGCCCCGGGCGCGGCGGACTTCTGAGCGCGCCATGGCGCCGGCCATGCACGTCGATCTCGATCGTCTCGGACGCCTGCTTCAGAAAGTTGCGGAGGCGGAGCTCCTGCCACGGTTTCGGGCACTCGGTCCGAACGACGTCATGGAGAAACGCGGCGTGGACGGCCGCACCGAGATCGTCACGGTCGCGGACGGCGCCGCCGAGCGCGCGCTCACGGCCGAGCTACGAGCCCTGCTCCCCGGCTCGGTGGTGGTGGGCGAAGAAAGCGCCTCGGCCGATCCTTCCTTGCTCGGCGCGCTCGACGGCGACGCTCCGGTGTGGGTCGTCGATCCGCTGGATGGCACCAGCAACTTTGCCCGGGGCAGCCGGGACTTCGGCGTCATCGTGGCGCTCGTGAAGGCCGATACCGTCGTTGCGGGCGCGATCCACCTGCCGTTCGCCGAGCGGACGCTGCTTGCCGAACGGGGCGCCGGCGCGACGCACAACGGCGAGCCGATTCGCCGCCCCGCGTCCGAGCCACCGTTTTCCGGGACGCTCTACCGCGGCTACGCGCCGAAGGCGCTGGTCTCGTGCATGGAGCGCATCGAGGCCGAGCGCCGCTTCGAGCCGAAGCCCGCCGGCTGCGCCGCGAGCGAATACGCGAACGTCGCGCTCGGCAACAAAGATTTCGCGGAGTACTATCGGCTTCTGCCGTGGGACCACGCCGCCGGAGCGCTGATCGTGCAGGAATGCGGCGGCGTGGCACGGCTCTTCGACGGCACCGACTACCGTCCGAGCGCTCGCGAGGGGCTCCTGATTGCCGCCGGTAGCGAGACCGTGTGGCGTTCGGTGCGCGACGCGTTCGCGGAGGCGGGAGCGGCCGGCGCTATCGTTCGGTGACGCCGCGGCTCGTCACGTTGAACTCGAAGCTTCGCGCGCCGCTCTCGACGGTGACGCGGATGGTGTCCTCGTCCACCCTGTCGAAGGACAGCGTCATCGATTTTTCGAACGGCGTTGCCAGCGTATAGGAGCCGGCCTGCGGCACGGGGTCGACCCAGCGCAGCTCCACGCCGTCGATGGCGAGGTCCCAGCGCCCGGCCTGCCCGGTCCAGGAGCGCATTCCGTCGACGCGGATGCCCTCGAGCAATCCGCCGTCGAGCAAGCTCTGGGTGCGGTCGCCTTCGCCTTCGGCCGTTCTTCCGGTATCGAGATCGCTCCATAGCGTCTCGTGCACGACGCGCCGCGTCTCGTTCTCGAAATCCCACGTCACCTGCGCGGTGCCGTCGAGCTCGACCAGGCCGTTGCTGAGCGCCTCCCATTCGTGGTCGACGGTCACACGGGCGTCGTCGTTGCGCGTCACCGTGACGCGGCTGATACCGCTGAAGGTGTGACCGCGATAAGTGCAGTTGCCGTCGTTGACTCCGTACTCGACCTCGAGCGTCGCGTCCTCGAGCGTGACCTCGGCGCACGGCAGCTGCGACTCGATGAAGTCTCGCAGTTCTTCGGCCGCGGCTTCGACGGCCTCGCCGATGGTGAAGCTGGTCGTCAGCTCGACGACGCTCGCCGTGAGCCCCTCCGCCTTGGACGCGAGTGCCGCTTCCTCCGTGGCGGCGCGAGCCTCTTCGGAGGTCAGCGCCTTGTCACGCTGTCGAGGACAACCGGTGAGCAGCAAAGCAATCAACGTACAAGCTCCCGAAAACCGCATGGTGAGTCGTCTCCTTTCGAATACGTCGGACGGTGCCACGCGAGCCTCGGAGCATGCTGCCCGAGCGCGTTCACGTGACCGGGGGCGCGGCGCCCGCAAGCTTCGCGACTTCTTCGGTGACCTGGATGCGCATGGCGTAGAAGGAGCGCCACACGAAGATCAGCATCAACAACGTGAAGACGGACGCGAGAAGCATGCTGGTCGAACGGTCGAGCTGGATCGCGAGCTCCACCGCGAGGAGCCCGAACAGCGTCGTAAACTTGATGATCGGGTTCAGCGCCACCGAGGTCGTGTCCTTGAACGGATCGCCGACGGTGTCGCCGACGACGGTTGCGTCGTGGAGCGCCGTCCCTTTTTCTTTCAGATCGACTTCCACCACCTTCTTCGCGTTGTCCCAGGCGCCGCCCGCGTTGGCCAAGAACAGCGCCTGGAAAAGCCCGAACAGCGCCAGCGAGATCAGATAGCCGATGAAGAAGAACGGTTCGGCGCAGGCGAAGCCGAGCGTCCCGAAAAAGACCACGAGGAAAATATTGAACATCCCCTTCTGCGCGTACGTCGTGCAGATCTCCACGACGCGCTTGCTGTCGGCGATGGACGCTCTCTCGACACCGTCGAGCTTGATGTTCGCCTTGATGAACTGAACCGCTCGATAGGCGCCGGCGGTGACGGCCTGGATGGAAGCGCCGGTGAACCAGAAGATGACGGCGCCGCCTGCGATGAGACCCAGCAAGAAGGGCGGGTGCAACAAGCTGAGCTTCTCCACGTTGATTCTCAGGCCCTCGGTCAAAAGGACGATGATGGAGAAAATCATCGT
>DASWGX010000296.1:0-7536 GCA_036393455.1 Polyangiaceae bacterium | reverse complement strand
CGCGATGGTGATTCTGGCGTCGGCTCCGAACAAGGCCGCCGCCCACAAGTTCGTCAACCACGTGCTCGACCCCGAGGTCGGCGCCGCGATCTCGAATTTTACGGGCTACGGCTCACCGAATCAGGCGGCGTTCGGCGCAATCGAGAACCCGATCCCGCTTCCGACGCCGGAAGAACGCCGCCGCCTCGAGTACCTCGAGGATCTCGGTCCGGCTCGCGTGCTGTGGGACAAGCTCTGGACCGAGATCAAGAACGGCTAGAAACGGAGGCGCTCGCGTCACCGAACTCTTACGCGCCCGCCGGACGCGTCCAGGCTCGAGACCAGCCGAAGATACGTTGCGTCCGCGCGCGAGTCCGCGACGGCGTAGACCGCGCGCAAGATGCCTTCCACGTCCTCGAGGAGCTCGTCCGACCCCAGGCGGGGCGCGGCGTAGCTCCGTCCGAACGGCCTGTACAAAAGCCGCGCAGGGACACGCGCAAGCCCCGCGCGGAGCGGCGGCTGCACGTACTCCAGCGCGAGCTCGCGAAAGCCGGCGCGAAGGAGCGGCGCAAGGTCTCGATCCAGCGCCGCCTCGGCGTACCAGCCGCGCGCGCCCGGGTAGTCGCGCAGCATCTGCTCCTCGATGCGCGCGACGAGCAGCGGGAAGCGCCCGCTTCGACGCAGCTCGCCGCTGAAGGCGACGTAGCCGCCGAAACCTGCGCGTTCCGAAGCGAAGAAGGAAGCGAAGCCCTCCGGCGCCGAAGCTTCGGACCGGCCGAGCGCCCACAGATGGTAGGCGGCTTCGGCACGCTCCGCGCCGAGCGCACGCCGAAATTCGCGCTCGTCGATGCAGTGCGGGCCGCCGTCGAAGGCGGCGCGATACAGCGCCATCACCGCCGAAAAGTCCGCACTCTCGGCGGAGCGCACTTCGCGAACGACCAGCGGTCGCTCCGCATCGCGGCCGACGTACTCCGCCAGCGAGAGCGCGTTCACCTCGGGGTGCGAGCCCAGATGAGCCGCCATGCCGCGGTACTCGACGCACTGAGCCGGAGCCTCGATGCGCATCGCCCAACGCAGGTACTCGTGGACGATGCGCTCGACGCCACGGGCCGGAAGCGCGCGCTGCCACTCGGGCCGGAACGGTTTAGCGAGCAGGATCAGATTCTCGACCGATCCTTGCTCTTCGGACAAGGCGGGTTGAACGTAGGGAAAGTCGAGGCCTCTGTACCCCCAGCGGTGCCAGATCAGCGTGCGAGCCGCGGGATCCATGTTGTCGGGAACACCCGCCGGCCGACGCGGGTCGTTCATTTCGGCGACGATGCACGCGATCGGCGCCTGGATGCCGCGTTCGGCATCGAGCGCGAGCAGGCGCTCCGTCTCATCGAGCACCGCACGGCCGACGCCTCCGCGCTGGGCGCCCGGCGTCACGGCCAGAAACTCGATCACTCCCGCCTCCGCCTCGGCGAGAAAGTCGGAGATCGAACCGCCCACGGGAACGCCAGCGTCCGTCGCGAGCACGATGTGGTAGTTGTTCGCGCCGTACCAACCCTGCGCCTTCAGGCCGAGGTAGCGCTGCATGTTTTCCAGCGACTCGCGCTCGTTCCGATCGGGAAACTGTTCGACGTAGATGGACTCGTAGAAAGCGCGCAAGCGACTCTGATCGGCGTCGCTGTCGGAGAGCTCGGAAAGGGCAATCATGGATGCGGAACCGTTTCCGGCGACCCGGGCGGGGGCCAGCGTCGGACTGAACCGTCAGCCGCTCGCGGGTTGCGAAACGTGCTCGAAGTAGTCGCCGAGCAGGTCGGGAAGGTGACAGGCGGAGAAGTAGGCGGCAAGGCCCGACGGACGCGAATGCTCGCTGTCACTCGCCGGCAATACGATCCGCTCCGCGAGATCGCGATCGGGCTCGGCGGCGAGACGTTCGCGCAGGCGCGCGAGCAGAGGATCCTGCGAGGGATAACGTAGTTCCTCCCCGCAACCGCTGTAGTCGGAGCTGCACACCAGATGAAACTGAATCCCCGCGGCAACGTCCTCGGAGTCGAACAGGCCGGGGCTCTGCTTGTAGACCTCGCGCAACAGCGTGAACGCGCTTTCCACCAGGGCGCGCTTCTGGAACGAGAGCGCCTCGGGATCGCCGAGGTTCGCATGCACGAAGACCGGCAGCAGGTCTTCCCAGAGCTTGGCCTGGCGCACGCGCGTGCGGCTTTCCGCGGCGTCGGGCCAGTCCGGGTAGGCCTTGGCGCGCAGTAGGCCGGGACCCACCTTCCCTTGGTCCGCGCTGAGCGGCGGCACGGCGACCAGGAACATGAGCCAGAGATACGCGGAGAAGTAGACGCGCGTCTCGGCGCTAGTGCGCTCGAGGCTCTCGAACACCATCACCAATCCATCGCTTTCCGGTCTATCGCTGTCGAGACGGTGAGGCGGTGGATCCCCGAGGTAGAGACCGGACTGGGCCGCAGCAATCGGAACCGCCGTGCCAGAGGACCGCGTCAGCCGGTCCAAGCTGGCAAGATCGATCTCTTCCTCTTCGGCTGCAGCGGCGGTCGCGGGACGCAGGAACCACGGCCCCCAGCGCAAGCGACCCGTCAGGCTGGCGAACTGAGCGCTGCGGCGCGTCTTCGCGAGTTCGCGCGCGACTGAACCGAGGACCTTCGGACATCCCTTGTCGTCACTTGCGAGCTCGAGCACCGGAATCGAGTTGTTCTCGTCTCCGTAGCCGTACTGAAGTGCGTGATGACCGCGCCACTGCGCGCAACGGCAGATGGGAATGCTGGGACCCCACATCAACCAACAGTTCCATTGCGAGAGTTGCAGTCGCTCGAAGGCCGCGCGCCGCTGCTTCGGGCTCGGTAGCGAACGCTGATAGTCGTCGAGCAGCGGTTTCCAGTCGTCGTTGAAACGGGACAAGAGGCCGGCGACCAGGTATTGCGGCGAGAGGAAACCAAAGCGTACGCTCACCGGGGCAAGGGACGCCACCTCACCGGGTGTAGACCCGCCCTCCCGGACCAGCGCTTCGAAGTAGGCTTTCCAGCGATCCGCGCGATCGTTGGTTCGTCGGAAGAACGTCGAGATGACTTCGATCGGCTCGTCCGAGAAATCTCCGGAACGGCCGCCCTGCTTCAGCCGCGCAACCAGCGCGGCGTCCCGCCTTTTCCGGTCGGCGCCGAGCGATGCCTCGAGCTCGAGCGGCGAGGTGGGCTGTTCCGAAGTGAGCAAGTGATACTCGACGAAGAACCTCGCGGCGTTCCACACCCCCTCCTCCGACAACCCCGAGCACGCCCGAACCTCGCCCACCAATCTGCGTGAAACCTCGGCTCGCGTAGCGGGGTCGAGGTCGGAGAGCAAGGTTGCGGCAACCAGCTCGGCAGCTGCCTTCTCACGATGGTCGCGTTCGCTCGGGTCGGCGCTGGCTCGACGCTCCGGTCGCGCCAGGATCTCGCGAATCTCCGCCACGATTTCGGCTAGCTTGCGATCGAGCGGCGCCGCCTCCAAAGAGGATATTTCGGACAACGCCTGGTTGCCGCGCGGGCGGATGTCCGTCTTCGAAAGCCAGCTCGGCCATGCGCAAGGCTCGAGCAGGATGGGAATCAGACGGAGTCCATTTTCCTTGCGTCGCTGCCGCAGGCGCGGAAGCTCGTGCTTCATGATGAATCGGGAGGCGAGAAAGGCGGGGCTCACGAGCAGCACGGCGAGGTCGGCCCTGGCCAGCGCGTCGTCGATCTCGGCTTGCCACTCGTCGCCCGCGCGAATGTCGTCGATGTCGAGCCATAGCTCGACGGGAAGGTCCGAGTCGCCGCGGAGCCCTTTGAGATGCTCGATCACCTGTGCCGCGAGCGAGCCGAGCTCCTCGCGCTTGGACCCGCCGAGATCCTTGCGCCCGTAGCTGACGAAAATGAGCTTTGCCATGCTGCACCGTCTCTGAAAACTACGCCGCGCCAACTGCCCGCGCGGCACCGATCGACCCCGAAGCGTTGGCTCGTTGTTCCTCCCTATCACACGTGCCTCCTTCCGTCCGTTTGGAAATGCGCCACCCTGACCGCAGGCGGATGAAGCGCCGGACCCCGTGACGCCGGGTGCCTTTGCACCTTGCGCTCCGGCTTGCCGCGACCCGAGCACGCGAGCTAACAAGCGGCCGTGCCCGAAGCCGCCCAGCCGAGAAGCTTTCCGTGGCGCGCGCTCCTGCTCGGGTTGAGCTTCACCGAGAGCTTCAGTACCGTCTTGCTCGAGCGCGGCATCTATTTTTTCTCGTACGAGCGCCTCGGATTCTCCGAAATCGAGAACCTCTGGCTCGCGCTGCGCTTCGGCGCCGTCTACGCGGTCGGCGCCTTGGCGAGCCACCCCGTTTCGCGCCGCGTGGGCGAACGCAGGTTGTTGGTCGTCATGCTGGCCTGCCTGCTCGTGGTCCACGCGACGATGGCGGTCGCTCCGCGCGGCGCCCTACTAGTCTGGGGCTTTGCCCTCACCGGCTTCCTCCAGGGCGTCAAATGGCCGCTGATCGAGAGCTACGTCGGGTCCGGCCTCGACCCGAAGCAGCAGCTCGCCGCCGTGGGCCGCTTCAACTTGAGCTGGGCCCTCGCGGTGCCGCTGGCGCTCGCCGTGTCCGGTCCGTTGATCGCCTCGGGTCACTCGTCCTGGCTTTTCGTGCTCGCGGGGGCGCTGAACGGCGTGGCGTTGCTCGCGTTGCCCGCCGTTCCGGCCGTGGTGCCTCACCTCGAAGCCAACGACCCGGCGCGGCCGCCGCCGCCCGTGCTCGACCGCTATGAAAGACTGCTCGGATCGAGTCGCTGGTCGATGCTCGCGAGCTACTCGCTGCTGTTTCTGATCGCCCCGCTCATGCCCGAGATATTTCGACGCCTCGGCGAGAGTGTCGAGCGCGCGACGCTGTGGGCGGCGTGGCTCGACGGCGTGCGCGTGCTGACGTTCGCGGTGCTCAGCGTCGCAACGCGCTGGCACGGGCGCTTTGCGCCGCTCGTGCTGGTGTCGCTCGGCCTTCCGTCGAGCTTCTGCGCCATCCTGTTCGGGCCCTCGCTCGGCGTCGTGTTGCTGGGAGAAGTCGCGTTCGGCGTGTTTTCGGGGCTGACGTACTACGCGGCGCTCTACTACGCGATGGTCGTCAAGAACGCCGCGGTCGAGGCCGGCGGCGTGCACGAGAGCTTGATCGGGCTCGGTTTCGCGCTCGGCCCCGGCGCCGGCCTGGTCGGCCACGCTGTGGCCGGCATGGTCGGGCAGAAGGAGCTCGCGGTTCTGGCTGGTGTCGTGCCATTGCTCGCGGCGTGCTTGATCGGTTCGCTGCGCGCGCTCTTGCCGCGCAAGGGCGCCGCGGCGACGACGTGAAAACGGCCCCGCGAGGCGCGGCGGCGAAGCGCTGAAACTTTCGGTACCACCGCGCGGCTCGCGCGCCGCTACGCCCTCGAGCCCCCGGCACGGCTCGTGCGAAGGCATCCGGCATGATGCCGATACACACTCACCTTTTCGGGCCGTTTCTCGCATTTTCCTCGGCGCCGCCTGCGGGCCTCGTGGCACGCCGTCCACGCCGCGCGTGTCTGTTCAACCGCGTAGCCGCCGTAGCGTTCGTTTTCGCGCTCTTTTTGTTCCCGAGCGCGACCGCTGCGCAGCCGCGCGAAGCGCCCGCGGAGGGCATGACCGTCACCGCGCTCGCCGGCGACGGAACGGAAGCGGAGCTGCCTCTCGTATTCGAGCGCATCGACGTCGACGTCGACCATCAGTACGCGAGCATCGCGCTCGAGCAGATTCGTCATAATCGGAGCGACCGGCGCCTGGAAGCCGTCGCCGCGCTGCGCGCGGGAAGCGGCGCGGAGGTCACGGGCTTCTCGTACTACAACGGCGAGCAGCGCATCGTCGGAGAAGTGTTCGAGAAAAGCTTGGCGCGCAATGTCTACGAAGACGTCACCGGCATGCGGCGCGATCCCGGCTTGATGGAGAAAGTCGGTGAAGGTTCCTTTACGTTTCGCGTGTTCCCGATCGAGCCCGGCGAGCGTAAGCGCATTGCGATCGACGTCGAGCAATACCTCGAGCGCCGTGGCCGTTTCGTCGAGCTCAGGTTTCCGACCGGCCTCGGTTCGAGCAAAATCCGCGTCTCGCTCAGGGATTCTCGGCGCATCGCGAAGGTCACTTCGCCGACGCACGCGCTGAAGCTCGAGCGCCGCGGACCGGGCTTCGTCGTCGTGGCGCCGAAGCCGGCGCGCCAGGGCGGCGAGCTTTGTCTGCGTTACGAGCTCGAGACGCCGCCGGGGCGTCTGCTCGCCCTGACGCATACATTGCCGGCACCTCGAATCGACAACGCCGCCGGCTTTCTCGCGCCGAAGGCCGGCGAGCGTACGGCTTTCGTCGCGATGTCGTTCACGCCGCCGCTGCTGCCCGACCGAAAAGCAGCGTCGAAGGACGTCACCCTGGTGCTCGATCGCTCGGGGAGCATGGCCGGAGAGCCGCTCGAGCAGGCGCGCGACGCGGCGGCGGCGATCGTGCGCAAGCTGGACGACGGCGATCGCGTCAACGTGGTGGTGTTCGACGACCGCGTCGATCGGCTCTACGAAAAGCCGCGACGTGCGGATCGCCGCACGCGCGACGAGGCGCTCGCGTATCTCGCCGGCGTACGCGAAGGCGGCGGCACCGACATCGCCGCGGCCCTGCGCGCCTCTTTCGAAGCGCAGCACGCGACGCGAGGACACACCCCGGTCGTCCTTTTCATGACGGACGGCGAGTCGGACTCGCAGGCCGCGCTCGGCGCCGCGAACGACGACCGAGCGGGCACGCGCCTGTTCACCGTCGGCATCGGACCGGGCGTGCAGAAGCCGCTTTTGGCGCGGCTGGCGGCGCAAAAGCGCGGGCGCTTCGTGTTCATCGAGCGAGCGTCCGCGATCACGTCGGAGATGGCCACGCTGTTTCGGCAGATCGAAGCGCCCGTCGCCGTCGACCTGAGGCTGGAAGCGAAGGGCGCGACGCTCGATCGCACCTACCCGGCGGCGCTCCGCGACGTGTTCCGCGACGACGAGTTCGTGATCGTAGCCGGCGTGAAGGGCAAGGGCCCCGCCAAGCTTCGCTTGCACGCGACGATCGACGGCAAGAAACGTGTGTTCGAGCAGAGAATCGTGCTCGAGCCGGCGCGAGCGCGGCCGTGGGTGGGGCGGCTGTGGGGCAAGGCGCGCGTCGAGAATCTGCTCGAGGAAATTGCGCTGTTCGGCGCAAGCGACGCGCGCGTGGACGAGACGCTCGAGCTCGCTCTGAGCTACGACCTCGTCACGCCGTACACGGCGTTCCTGGCGATTCCGGACAGCGAGCTCACCGACGATCTGCGTACGCAGCTCACTTCGGCGCGCAAGGCCAAGCAGGCCTTGCTCGCCGCGCACCCCGAGGCGGCCAGCGTGTCACGGTCCTTCATGCCGCCCGGTGATCCGGTCCTCAGCGTCGTCGCGCCGCGCTCTTCGCGTCAGGTCACGGCGCACTTCCCCTTCGGACTGGAACAGGATCTCGGCTACGACCCGGACGCGGAAAAATGGGTGACGCGCTTTTTGGTGCCGAACGACGTGGCGGACGGCA
>DASWGX010000295.1:0-15307 GCA_036393455.1 Polyangiaceae bacterium | reverse complement strand
GTCCCATTCGAGGCGTGCCGGACGCGCCTCCGGTTGTGCCCGCAGGCTCGGCGACACCGTGAACGACAGGAGCCCGAGCGCGAGCGCGCACATCAACGCGAGCGCAGAGACCCGGCGCGGCGACAAGTCATTCACCGGCTGGCCCCTCACCACGAACCGGGATGAAACCGAGGATGTTCGAAAACGCGAGCACGAAACCCCCTGCCTTGGTGTCGACGCGAAACCCGACGTTGGCAGTGAGATCCAGTGGCACGAGCGCGAGGCCCGCATAGTCGGGCGGCGGAGACTGGAATTCTCGCGCGCTGGCGACCGCGTAGGCTCCGGCGCTGCTGAAAAAGTCGATACCGAAAACCGAGCGCTGCCCGCGGTAGAGCGGTATGCGATACTCGAGATTCAGTTTGGCCGCGTAGGTTCCATAGCGAACCTCCACGATCTGGGTCCCCAGAAAGTTCGGGGGCGGGCGCCGATCGTGATTGACGCTGAGAAAGCGCGCCGGGAGGAAATCGCTGAAGTCACCGACGTAGTACTGCTCGAAGAACGGCGCGGAGCCCGTGATCGCTCCGGCGAAGAGCTCGAGCCGGAGCACGTGCGACTTGTACGGCAGCCGCCACCAACGCGAAGCCGCGAGTTCCAATCGTTGATAGCCGTAGTCGCTGCCGAGCGGAGCCACGGCGACCTCGCTGGTCGCCGTGGCGAACCAGCCGCGCGTCGGCAAAAACGGATGGTCGCGCGTGTCGAGCTGAAGCGTCGCGCGCAACGCCGAGAGCACGCTACGCCCCCGAATCACGTCGAAATCGATCGGTTCGACGCGGCTGCCCCGGCGGTGGGACGCCGCGAGCGGGTAGCTGGCGTCGATCGCCTCGAACCGATAATAGAGCCAAGCTTGGGCGGCGACCGAGAGGTCCCTCCCCACGCCGAGCGAACCGCCGAGCCGCTCGTAGCGAACGACGGCGTGTTCCGGAGGCGGGCTAGCTTGTTCCGGATCGGCATACAAAACGCCCGCATTCCCGAAAAAGTCGCGCGCGTCGTTGAAGAGCAGCGTGCCGTTCGTCATGAAGCCGCGCCCGAAGAAAGCCGGATCCAGAAAGCGCAGTCTGAGCGCCAGCTGATCCTGGCCGAGCCCGATCGCGGAGCCGAGCGTGATCCCGGTACCGAAAAGGTTCGTCTCCGCGACGTCGACGCCGCCGTACGCGGTGAGCGGCCGCGCATGTCCCTCGGTATCGGCGTCTGCGGAAATGCCTAGCCAGACGTCGTTGACGATGATCGTGTTGCGCTCGACGACTTCGATCGCGAGCACCACCTGGCCGCGCCGCGACCCTTTGCGCAGCGAGAACTGCACGTCCTTGAAAAACCCAGTGCCGAGGAGGCGATAGCGCGTCAGCTCCACTTCCGGATCGTCGACGTCGAAAACGTCGCCAGGCCTGAACGGAACGTAACGCAGCACGACGCGCGACTGCGTGCGTGCGTTCCCGCGCACCTCGATGGCCTCCAGCGTGTACACGAGCGGAGGCGCGACTTCGGACGCGGCCGCCGCCACCTCGGGCTCGCGCCCCGGGACGGCCCGCGTCGCGTTCGGCGGGGGACTGAGCGCCGGCTCCTCGGATTCTCCCGGCCCGGCGCCCCAAGTGTCTGCGGGAGCGTCCGCAGGAACCACCGGCCGAGCTCGCGCGCCGGCTTCCGTCCGAGGGGGAGGCGGCTGGGCGTACAGCGGCAGCGCCGAGCTCACGATCGAGCCCAGCCACGCCGCGGTCAGTCGATGAAGAGCGCGACGCGCCGGCCTACTGGTGCTCGAGCGCGCAGCGACCATTCTCGAAGTCCCTGGTTATCACCCTCGGGCTCGCGGGTCGACGACCTCGGCGACCCCGCGGACGCCGCCGGGTCGGCGGCGAGCAGCGACTGCGCTAGAGTGACGCTCGTGCATCTGGCCGTCGGCACCCTGCTCGGAACGAAGTATCGGTTGATCCGAAAACTCGGGGACGGTAGCGCCGGACAGGTTTGGGAGACGGAAAACACCGTCGTCGGCCACCGGGCGGCGGTCAAGGTGCTGCACACCGAGCTCTCGCGCGACGCCGAAATGCGGGCCCGCTTCTTCGCGGAAGCACGCGCCGCGGGTCGGATTCGCCACCCCAACGTGGTCGACGTCTTCGACCTCGGCGCGGCGACGGACGGCACTCCGTTCATGGTCATGGAGCTCTGTGACGGCGAGACCTTGCACTCCGTCATTCAGGCGCGCGGCGCGGTGGGACCGAGCTACGCGAGCGACGTCATGGGGCAAGTGCTCGGCGCGCTCGAGGCCGCCCATGCGCTCGGCATCGTTCATCGGGACTTGAAGCCCGCGAATATCATGGTCGTCCATCCGCGGCCGGATCAACCCGTGGCCAAGGTGCTCGACTTTGGCATCGCTCAGGGCCTTCACAGCGCGCACCAAACCCCCGAGGAGCGCGGGAGGCTCTTCGGTACGCCGAACTACATGGCTCCCGAGCAGGTGACCGGCGATCCCGTCGATTATCGCGCGGATATTTACGCGGTCGGCGCCATCCTCTACGAGCTTTTGACCGGAAGGCCGCCGTTCTCTGGATCGGCTCCGGAGCTGGTGCTGGCCAACGTGCTCTCGCGCCCGCCGAAGCCGTTCACGATGTTTCGCGGCGACGTGCCGGAAGCGCTGGAGGACTTGGTTCGCAGCGCGCTCGAGAAAGACGCGCTCGCGCGTCCGGATTCGACCGCAGAATTCCGGAGGGCGCTGTCGGCGTTCGGATCTCCGTCGGTGCGACCCGCGCAGCACGAGCGTCCGAGCGACATGCCATTACCACTCGCGCGTCGCGCTCCAGAGCGCCCCAAGGCGTCGCCGAGGCTGGCTCTGTCGGAGTCGTCGCGCCCTCCACGGGGCGACGAGTAGCCGCGCTCAGCGAGCGCGGCGACCGCCGCGCTTCGAGGCCTTTTTCTTTTTTCCTCGGGCCGAGCGCGGTGACGACGCTTCTCCCGCCACGAAATACTTCGTGGCGCGCTTGTGGCCCTGCGTATTGAGCTTGGCCGATCCGACCAGCTTTCGAATCGGCAGGGTGAGATCGCGCGATGGGACGCCGAGCGCCTGTGAGATCTGCTCCACGCCCTGCCCGGGGTTCGCCTTCACGTGTGCAACGACATTGGTCGCCATGGCTTCGATTTCGTCGGCCGAGCGCTTTCCGCCGCGGCTGCGTCCGAGAGCGGCGCCGGACTTGCCGCGGCCGGCGCGCTGACCGCCGAGCTTGCCTCCGCTCGCCGCGGCATTGCCCCGGAGGGCGTCCGAGATCGTGTCGAGCGCCGAGCGGCGAACGAGCTCGGTCAGTTCGTAAACGAAACTGTTGATGCGGTCACGTATCTGCTTGTCGATATCAGCCATGGAGTCCCTTTATTCCCCACACCGTTCGAGTGTCAACCGTTCCCGACGTTTCAAAGACGAAACCGCGCCTTAGTCGGAGACTACCGTCCGCTGACTTGGTAGCCTTTCGTATAGCGAACACATCTGGGCGAGCCGTTCGGCGATCGGAATGGTCAGCTCTGCCGAGCCCACCCGCCAACTCCAGTTGCCCGCCGGTGTTCCGGGGACGTTCATGCGCGCCCGCGAACCGAGTCCCAGGATGTCCTGCAGCGGAAAAATTGCGGTGTTGGCAACCGACATCAGAGCGATACGAATGAAATCCCAGTGCCGTTCGCGGGTACCGGCGCCGACGTAGTCGAGCGCCCGCTTCCGTTGCGCGAGAAACGCCCGTTTCTCCACGCCCGGCGGCGGACGCGCGCCGAGCCAACCCATCAAGGTGTCGTTGTCGTGAGTGCCCGTATACACGACGGAGCGACGTGGAAACCGATGAGGCTCGTAGACCTCCGCGCCTTCGGAAAAGCCAAACTGAAGCACCCGCATGCCGGGTAGCTCGAAGGCGTCCCGCAAGGCCCGCACTTCCTCCGTAACGAGACCGAGATCCTCGGCAAGGAATGGCACGCCGCCCAGGGCAGCGCGCGCGAGAGAGAGCAAGGCCCGGCCCGGCACCAACCGGAAACGTCCGCGGCGCGCAGAACGCGCTCGGGCCGGCACCTCCCAGCAACGATGAAACCCTATGAAATGATCCAATCTGAGGGCATCGAAGCGATCGAGCACCTTGCGGAAGCGGCGCAGCCACCAGTCGAAGCCAGTCCTTTCGAGCACCTCCCAGCGGTATAGCGGATTGCCCCACAGCTGCCCGGTACGGCTGAAATAGTCGGGCGGGACGCCGGCCAACGCTTGGCGATGACCGCGAGCGTCGAGTTGGAACAGATCCTGGTGACCCCAGACGTCCGCCGCACCGTAGGCGACGAACATCGGCACGTCACCCAGTAGCAGCACGTTGCGGTGCGAGCAGTAGGCTTTGAGCGCCTTCCACTGGCGGTCGAACTCGAACTGCAGGAACGCGTGCAACGAAATGCGCTCCGCCAAGCGCGCGCGGGCGCGGGCCAGAGCCGCGGGCCTGCGCGCGACGAGGTCTGCGCTCCAGCCCGCCCAGCACGTGCCCGAACCTTCGCGCTCGGCCAGGGCCGCGAACAGCGCGTAATCGTCGAGCCACCAGGAATTGTCCTCGGCGAAGCGCTCGAACTCCGAGCGT
This sequence comes from Polyangiaceae bacterium, assembly GCA_036393455.1. Lineage (GTDB taxonomy): Bacteria > Myxococcota_A > Polyangia > Polyangiales > Polyangiaceae > DASWGX01. The sequence continues at coordinate 10,694 of DASWGX010000295.1, read as the reverse complement.
TCGGGCCTGGAAGCGCGCTCTGCCCAACGTGCATGGGCGAGCTCGAGCCGGGGCCAGCGAAAGCGGCGTGCAGCAGCGTACCGGCTGCGTTTGCTCGCCGCGAGCGAACGCGGCGCGCGGATCTCGTCGTCGCGGAGCAGACCGTCTCGGTGCAAAAGCTCGAGGCTGACGAACTCCGGGTTTCCGGCAAACGCCGATGCGCTGTCGTACGGAGAGAAACCGCCGCCGACGGGACCTATGGGGAGCATCTGCCACCAGCCTTGCCCGGCCTGCTTCAGGAAATCCGCGAAGGCGAGCGCCGGCGGGCCGAGGTCACCGTGTCCGTGCGGACCCGGCAGGGAGCTCACGTGAAGCAAGATACCGCTCGAACGGACGTCCAAGGGGCTCCCCTGCGACGACTCCGGCGTCCTCGTCGACCTCGGTCCTCGCGTCATTGTCCGGAAGCGCCGGGGAGCGACTCCGGCGGAGTTTCCTTCCTCAGAAACGAGGCGGCAATGGCCGAGCCCAGCAACGTACAGATCACGATGAGCGATGCCCAACCCGGTATCTCGAAAACGCTCTCGAGCAGCATCTTGCCGCCGATGAACACCAGAATCGCGGCGAGGCCGTAGCTCAGGTAGTGAAACCGGCTCATCATCCCGGCGAGCAAGAAGTAGAGGGCTCGCAAGCCTAGGATCGCGAAAACGTTCGACGTATAGACGACGAAAAGGTCCTTGGAAATGGCCAGCACAGCCGGCACCGAATCCACCGCGAAAACCAGGTCCGTGAACTCGATGACCACGAGCACCAACAGCAGGGGCGTGGCGAAGCGCACGCCGTCCTTGACGGTGAAGAATCGGTCGCCGTCGTAGCTCGGCGTCGTGCGCAAGAAACGCCGGGCGAGTTTGAGCGCCAGGTTGCTCTCCGGGTCCACCTCTTCGTTCCTGCGCAAGGCAAGTCGCATGCCCGTGAAGACGAGGAACGCGCCGAATACGTACATCATCCAGTGGAAGCGCGACAGCAACGCCGCACCGGCGACGATGAATACCGCGCGCATGATCACCGCGCCGGCCACGCCCCACAGCAACACGCGTCGCTGCAGCGGCTCCTTCACGCCAAAGTAGGTGAAGATGACCAAGAAAACGAAGAGGTTGTCGACCGACAGGGATTTTTCTACGACGAACGCGAGCAGGTAGTCGATACCCTGTTTGCGTCCGAGACTCAGCCACACGTACAGCGTGAACGCGATGCCGACCGAGACCCACAGCACGCTCCGCAGCATCGCCTCGCGAAACGGAACGTAGTCACGCGATCGACCGAGGAAAATCCGATCGAAGAGCGCCGACGCGAGCACAATCACTGCGAACACGATCCAATCGGTCAGCGTCGCGCTGGTCATCGGTCCCGCCTCGTTATCACGCGATCTGTCGAGCGACCAGGGCGCCGCCCGGCCGGAAGGGCGACGGCGGGGCACAAAAGCACGCGCGACGCGAGCGGGGGTGGCCACGCTGGCTGGTTCCGATAAGATGGGAGCCCCGTGAAGCCAGAAAGCCTACCCGAGTTTTTTCGCCCGATCGTGTTCGCTGCGCTGTGCCTTTCTTTCACGGCATGCAAGCGCGACCCGGAACCCGAGCGCGGCGCCGTTTCACTCCTACCCTCGCCGAGCGCGGCGCCGCAGTCGGCGCCGGCGGTTTCACCCAAGCCCGCGCCGGGCGACGGCGGCCGCCCCGCGCTTCCGGCCGCCGAAATTACCTGGGAGGACCCGGCCGATTGGCAGCGGCCACCGCCGAAGAACGCCATGCGCAAAGCCAACTACGTGGTCCCGCGCGCGCCGGGCGACAGCGAGGACGGCGAGCTCGTAGTGTTCTATTTCGGACCTTCGGAAGGCGGCGATCTGGAAGCCAACGTCCAGAGATGGACGAAACAGTTTTCCGACATCGAACCGGAAGACGTCAAGCGCGCCGATCGCACGGCCAACGGGCTCAGGCAGCACACGGTGGAAATCGAGAGCGGCACGTACAGCTCCGGCATGCCCGGGGGTCAGCAGACTCCGATGCAGGGCTACGCCTTGCTCGGCGCCATCGTTCAAGCGCCGAGCGGGAACTACTTTTTCAAGCTGACGGCCCCGGAGAAAACCGCCAAGGCCGCCCGCCCGAGCTTCTACAAGCTCCTCGATAGCGCAAAGCCCGAGGGCTGAAGCCGCGCGAAAGCGGTCGCCGTGCCCGAGCTACCCGACGTAGAAGTGTACGTCGAGCGGCTCGAAGCGAAGCTGGCGGGACAGCGCTTGCTCGGCACGCGCCTGGCGAGCCCGTTCTTGGTTCGCACCTACGACCCACCTCTGAGCGCGCTCAGCGCACGACGGTTCTTGCGGGCGCACCGCATCGGCAAACGTATCGTCATGGGCTTCGAGCAAGACCTTTTCGCCGTCGTGCATCTGATGATCGCCGGACGCTTCCGCTTGCGCGAAAAGGGCGCGACTCTGCCTGGCAAGCACTCCCTGTGTGGCTTCGATTTCGAGCAGGCCACGCTGTGGCTGACCGAAGCAGGCTCGAAAAAGCGAGCCAGCCTGCACTTGGTTCGCGGGACCGCCGCGCTCGCGGAGTTCGATCGCGGCGGCATCGATCCGCTGTCGGCGACGCTGGCGCAGTTCGACGCCGCTCTGCGGCGGGAGAACCGGACGCTCAAGCGCGCCCTGACCGACCCGCGCATCCTGAACGGAATCGGCAACGCCTACTCCGACGAGATTCTATTTTCTGCGCGCCTTTCGCCAGTCAAGCGCACCAGCCAAATCGACGCCGCGGAAATGAAGCGCCTGTATCGGGCGTGCGGGAAGACGCTCAGCGCCTGGCTCGAGAGAACGCGCCGAGCAGTCGGAGACGGGTTTCCCGAGCAAGTGACGGCGTTCCGCGAAGGCATGGCCGTGCACGGGCGCTATCGAGAGCCCTGCCGGAGCTGCGGAACGCCGGTGCAGCGCGTGCGCTATGCGGACAGCGAGCTCAACTACTGCCCCACCTGTCAAACGGGCGGACGCTTGTTGGCGGATCGAGGCCTCTCGCGCTTGCTCGGAGGCGACTGGCCGAAGACGCTGGCGGAGCTCGAAGAGAGGCTCGGACGCGCCTGAGGCGGCCGCTGACTACTCGATCTTGAGCTCCAGCCCTTCGCGCGCACCGAACAGCGTTGCGTTCGAACCGAAGCTCGCGGCTCGCTCGCGCGCTTGCTCGACGATGCGATCGATGTCGTCGTCGGAGTGCATGGGGTCATGGTGAAAGATTGCGCACTGCTTGACTTCTGCCTGAACGGCGAGGTCGACCACCGTGTTGGCGCGGGCGTGTCCCCAGCCGACCTTGGCCGCGTATTCTTCATCCGTGTACTGGCCGTCGGCAATCAACAGATCCGCTCCACGGGCGAACGCGACGAGGGCCGGCGGAATCTTCCTGAGCGCGGAGAACTTCTCCATGCTCTGCTCCCGGTTCTCGAGCGTGAGGTCGACTTCGTTGTCGGTGGCGTACACGACGCGCTTGCCGTCCTTTTCGAAGGAGTAGGCGAAGCTGCGCCCCGGGTGGTTCTGCTCGAAGCAACGGATTTTCACGCCTTCCACGCTCGTCTCGCCGTCGCCCAAGTCTCCCGACACGATACGGGCGCCGAGGTCGGAGAAGGTCACCGGAAAGTATTCGGACCGCATCTGCCCGTGCAGGAGCCGGCGAATTCTGTCCTCTCCCGCCGCGACTTCGTACACGTGGAGCGACATGTCGGTTTCGTACGCGGGAAGGAAGAAGGGAAAGCCCTGTATGTGGTCCCAGTGCATATGGCTGAACAACATGTGTACGTCCGCTGGCCGAGCTTCGGACTGCAGCAGCTGAAGACCGAGCTCGCGGAGCCCGGTGCCGCCGTCGCAGATGAACCGTGTGTCGTCGACGCGCATCTCCACGCACGACGTGTTGCCGCCATAGCGGCGCGTGGCATAGCCCGGCGTCGGAATCGAACCGCGCGTGCCCCAAAACCTGACGAAAAACGCCATCAGTCCCCCTCGCGAAACACGAACACGACGTCGCCAATCTGAAGCGTGTCGCCTTCGTGCAGCAGAGCCGAATGAGCCTTCACGCCGTTGAGCAGCACGCCGTTGGCGCTGTCGAGATCGGTGCAGCTGAACTGTGGACCATTCTTCTTCAGCGCCATGTGACGTCGCGAGATCAAGCTGCTCGGAACGCAAATGTGGGCTTGCACGGCGCGGCCCACGATGGTCTCGTCGAGGGCGAGCTCGAAGCTCCGCGGCGAGCCGGGCCCCCCCACCTGCTCCAAGCGAGGCGCCCGTTTGCCGGGCTTGACGACCGGGACCGGCGCCAGCTTGCCGACGACCGTCGCGTCCTCGTCGTCGCGGTACGGGAGGTTTCGTTTGGGCACGGCCCCCGAATCTAACACCAAACTCGCCTTCTCGGGCAGGTCCGGCCGGGCGCCGCGGGCTCGTCCGGCGGCCCCGGGGCACCGCGTCTTGGCCGGCCGGCACGCACCGCGTTCGGTCTTTGGCCGTTGGTGGTGCTCGGCCCTTAGCCTAAAACCAAGGGTATGCTCACGAAGCTACTGCTTTTGGCACTCGCTGGCGGGCTCGGAACGCTGGCGAGGTTCGGACTGTCGCTCGCCGTGTCCGAAAGGTTCGGCTCCCGCTTGCCGTGGGGCACGCTGGCCGTGAACACGCTCGGTTGTCTACTGTTCGGATGCATCTGGGCGCTGGGCGAGAACGGCCGCTGGATCACTCCCGAACAGCGCGCTCTGGTGCTCACCGGCTTCATGGGCGCGTTCACGACTTTTTCTACCTACGGCTTCGAAACCATGCGGCTCCTCGAGCTGTCAGCGCCGGGCGGAGCCGTCGCGTACGTGGTGTCGCAGAACGCGCTCGGTTTGGCCGGCGTGTGGCTGGGCATGCGGCTCGGCGCGCTCGTAGCCTGAGTACGCGGCGGCTCGAGCAGCGGAGCCTACCGAGTGAACGCGGCTGACCGAGCGCTGGCACGCGGAGGGCTCAGGACTGCCGAAAGAGCTGAGCCGCAATTCGAGCGAGGTGTGCCCGGACGGAGAGCTGTGCCTCAACTCCGAAGGCGGCAACCCCGTGAGCCGTGTCCGAGCTCGACACTTGTCAGCCGCCGCGCGGCGAAAACGAAGTGTGCAATCCGATGGCACGAGCACCCAGCCAGACATCGCTGAGCTGAAGAAAGGAGTCGCTTGGCAGCTCGACGCTGCCGGCAAGCAACATCGAGCCCGACGGAGCGAAGGCCACATGGTCTGCGCGACATGCCAGCGTTCCAAGCAGTGAACCGTCTTCGTCGTAGCTGAACAGACCGAGCCAAGCCACGAGCACGCTGCCGTCGGAAGCTATCGCGATCTTGTTCCCAATATCCCGAGGACCGGCTGCTTCCTCGGTGCGCGTCCAGATCACCTCACCCGTGGACGAGTACTTTCGGATCCAACCCAAGTCGCCGACGCTCCCGCCCGTCGTTTCCAATCGGGAACGGCCAACGACAAATACGGCGTCGCTCCCGTCAACGGCGATCGCATGGCCGCTGTCGTCTCGGCCACCGTCGTAGCTGCGGACCCACAACTCGACCCCATCCGGATCCAGCTTGCGTACGACGACGTCGGTGTGAGGATTGAATCCGTCCACCGCACCTTCTTCCCGCTCCACGCTCCCGACCAAAAGGACGTTGCCCGAACGATCCGAAGCCAGCGCCGTGCTCGAGGACGAGTCGTCGAGGCTCGTCCACAGCTCTTCACCTTGCGCGTCGTACTTGGTCGCACCCATGCCCGACGCAGCCACCAGGATACTGCCTTCGGGATCGATCGCGATGCCCGGCAGAGGCTCGCCGCCTTCGATCGTCCAATCCTCATCGCCATTCGAACCGTACTTGCGAATCCAGCGCTCCGCTCGCTCCGAATATCCGCTGACCACGACGTTGCCGTCATTGTCAGTGGCGACGCTCTGCGCCACGCCTGGACCCTCGACGGTCCATTGCTCCTGACCTTCTGCGTCGTACTTACTCACCCAGAACGCGTAGGTTGCACCAGTCCGCGTATACCCTGCGGCAATCACGTTCCCGCGCGCGTCGACCCCAAGTGTCTGAACTCGGTCATAGTCACCGCCGTCGTACACCTCGATCCATTCGGCCCCACACCCATCCACAGCTTGACCTGCATCAGCGCCTCCATGAACGTCGCCAGCCACGTCGCTGCAAGTTCCCAAGAAGGGAACCGTGCTCATCAACGCCCCGGCGCGCCACCTCATGGCGTCGAATCTGCGCCTACCGAGCGCCGAGGTCAAACGTAAAGCCGCTCACGCTACCAGGGCTCGCGTCCTCCGCGCTCGCCGTGGTCGCGGCGTGGGAGCGAGAAGCCGAGCTCGGCGACCACCAGCGCGGCTCGCCGTCGCCGAGCTCGAACGCCGCGAGCTTCATCACGCGATTGAACTGAACTCGCCGCGGCGAATCGAAACGGCGCATGCGAGCCAGCGGCCGTCTTCGGACCACGCGCAGCGCTGGGCGACGAATCCGTCGGGGGTTCTGAGAGGCGGCGCGTCGGGCGACGGATGGCGCGCGGTGACCAAGGCGACCCCTGGCGCGTGAGCGGCGGCTCGAGGAGCTGGCGGGCGCCGAGGAAGCGATCCCGGTGGGCGACCAGTCGCTCGCCGTGAAGTGATAGTACGGGAGGTCGTGAGGGACTCGTGGAGCGCGTGAAGTCGACGAGCGTCGAGGTGAGCTTGGCTTTGTGGCGCTCACTCAATCCACCGTTTCTTCGGCGCCCTCGCTCGCCAGCACGGCGGCCGCTTCGGGGTTCATGGCGCGGCCGGCCCGCTTTGGCTGGGTGAGCGGGGCGGGCACCGGTATGTTGCCCTTGAGCAGCCCGGCGCCGGCGAACATCCCGCCGGCTATCTGCAGCTCCAGTCGCTCCAGATCGCGCTGGCGCACTTCAGCCAGAATCTCCGCCGCCTCTTGCTCGGGCACACCCACGGCCGTGAGCGCGGCCTCGCCGAAGCGCATGGCCGATTCGAAGGTCTCGCGGATCTGAAACTCCACGCCTTTCTCGATCAGCACCATGGCATGCGCTCGATCGTAGGCTCGAGCAAGCACCGTAGCCATGGGAAACTCGGCCTTGATCAGCTCGGCTGCCTTGCTTGCAGCGTCCCTGTCGTCGATGCAGATCAGGATCGCCCTGGCTTTGCCGGCGCCGGCCGCGCTGAGGATGTCGAGCCGCGAGCCGTCGCCGAAGTAGACCTTGAAGCCGAACTTGGCGGCGGCCTGGATCATCCCGACGGCGTTGTCGATGATCGACACGTCGACGCCGCGCCGGAGCAGCGGCTGGCTGGCGATCTGCCCGAATCGACCGAAGCCGATCACGATCACGCTACCGCTCAGTCCCTCCGGCGCTTCCAAGCCCTCCAGGGACTGTTCCGGCTTCGGCAACACCCAGCGCAACCCCACCATCGCGAGCGGTGTCAGCAGCATCGAGATGATCACCGTCGCGGTCAGAATCGCGTTCAATCCGCCGTCCAGAATGCCGACGGCGGTGGCGGCACCGTACAGCACGAAAGCGAACTCGCCGCCCTGGCCCATGAACACGGCTCGCTCCAGCGCTTCGCCATGCGCGGATTCCAGGATGCGCGCGATCGCATAGATGGTCGCGCCTTTGACCAGCATGTACGCCGTCACGGCCAGAGCGATCGTGCGCCACTGGCTGGCGATCACCCAGACGTCGAGCGCCATGCCCACGCCAAGGAAGAACAGCCCGAGCAGGATGCCGCGAAACGGCTCGATGTCAGCCTCGAGCTGATGGCGGAAGCTCGAGCCCGACAAGAGCACGCCCGCCAGGAAGGCTCCCATCGCCATCGACAAGCCGCCCAGCTGCATGGCGAGCGCCGCCCCCAGCACGACGAGCAACGCTGCAGCGGTCATCAGCTCGCGAGCGCGCACGGCCGCCAGCAGCCGGAACATCGGGTTCAGAAGGAAGCGGCCCACGAGGACCAGCCCCACCACGGCCCCGACGGCGATCGCGACCGCAATCAGGCGCGAACGTAGGTCGGTCTGTACGCCCGCCGGCGCAATGAAGGCCACGATCGCCAGCAGCGGAACGATCGCCATGTCTTCGAGCAGCAGGATCGAGACCATGCGCTGCCCTTTGGGCGATGCCGTATCGCCGCGTTCCTCCAACAGCTGGAACACGATCGCCGTGGAAGTGAGCACGAACCCCATGCCGGCAACGAAGGCGACGGCCGGAGAAAATCCGAGGGCCAGGCCCACGCCGGTCAGAAACAGACCCGAAAGTACGACCTGAACCACGCCCAGCCCGAGAATCTGGTGGCGCAGACTCCATAGCCGGCTCGGCTGCATTTCCAGCCCGATCACGAACAGGAACATCACCACGCCCAGCTCGGCGACATGCAGGATCGACTCTGGATCGCCGAACAGCTCGAGGCCGAACGGCCCGATCAGAATGCCCGCGCTCAGATAACCGAGCACGGAACCGAGCCCGACTCGTTTGAAGATGGGCACGGCGACGATCGCCGCGGCGAGCAACGCAACGATCTGAACCAGGTCGATACCGTGGGCCGCAGCGATCTGTTCTGCATTCATGGACGGTTCCTCGGGAACCGACCCTTGGGGCAGACGGCCGCTTCGGTCAAGCGCCGACGCGGCTCGGCGGTCATTTCACACGCCGTGACCGCATCCGGGGCCCGAGCGCGTTGACGTTTTACTCGAAGCTCGCGGTGGATTGACCGACCTGAACGATGGAGCCGTTCTGCGCCGCGCGATTGACGCAGAAACCTACCGAGACATTGGTCTCTCCGCTCTGAATCGCCTTGTTCCAGAACAACGGCAACAGTGTCATCTTACCCGTGAGTGCCGAGAATTCGGCGTTCCACGGCGCGTAGATGGTATCGGGGCCGAGGTCGAGCTGCAGCAGCCAACCGGTCGTTGCGGTCGGTTCCGGATTGTGGATGTTGAGCCCGACGCAGTAGCCGGTCAGCCAATCCGTAAACAGCGTGTACGTCAGGTTCACGCTCGGAACGGCGATGCCCTTCCGCGGCAGCGTCGCAAGGCGGCGCTTCAGCTCCCCGACCTCCGACCCCACGGCGGAGGCGCTGCTCTGCGTCTTACGCGCGAGCACCTCCAGGTTGATCACGATGGCCTCCAGATCGCCGGTGCCCGCGGCAAGCTCCGCGACATGATCGCCGAGCGCCGTGGCAAAGGCCTTGGTCGCGGTTGCGATCGACTTGAGCCGCGTCGCCTTCGTAACGTTCTCCACCAGGGACGCGGCGAGCCGTTCGGCTTCCGACGCCGCGGCGGTAGACGCTACCTTCGAAGCGGTGGCCGCGGCGGAAAGTCGCAGCACCGAGCTCGGTAGGTTGGGATCGAGCTCCGGCCGTTGCTGGAGCTTTTCGACCAGCTTCTGCATCGAGTCGACGACCTTTTCGTTGGCGTCCCCCAGCTCCTTCATGGTGTCGGAGAACTCGGGCGTAGGCACTTCGGACTTGGCCTCCGAAGCGCGCCCGCTCAGCGCGCCGCCGACTTTGGAGGCGCCGCTCGCAGCACCCTTGACCGCGGTTGCCTCGCTCCTTGCGTCGCGCTTGACCCCGGCGATCAGGCCGGCCTGGGCGGAGATGGCCTCGCCCAAACCGTTGCCTGCGCCTCCGAGCGCTCCGGCATTGCTCATGGCGCCGATCGACGCGCTCGCAGAAACAGTCCCGGCTCGGGCGGCTTCCATCTTGCCCTTGACGGCGGTGTCCTTGGCCTTCTTCGCCATCGCATCGAGCGCGTCCTTTTCCGCCGGATCGAGCTGTGGCCCGCTGCTTGAGCTTTTCGACGAGCGTCTGCATCGAGTCGACGACCTTTTCATGAGCGTCGCTCACGTTCTTCATCGTGTCCGTTAGCTGCGTGTCGCGGGGTTCGGAGCGAGACTCGACTGCCCTGCCTTGCAGCGCGCGTCCGGTTCGAGCAGCGCCCGCGCCCGCGCTCTCGAGCGCCCTGGCTTCTTGCTGAGGACCACCGGCCTGCGGTGCGCCAACGAGGCCGGCGCTGCCGGACGTCGCGCCATTGACGCCTTGTGAAGGGCCGCCGTACGCGCCGGCATTATTCAACGCCGGACCGAACTGATCGCTCGGCACGCCGTTCGCGCCGCCGGCACGATTCGCTTCGTCCTTCGCCTTTTGCGACAGCTCTTTCGACTTGCTGGCGAGCGCTCCCATCACCGCTTTGATCTGCGCGTCGAAGTCACGCTGCTGCATCTTGTCGCTCAGCGCCTTCATCAGGTCCGTCACCTTGTCGTGGGCGTCCGTGATCTGCTTGAACGTCTCCACCTCCTGCGTGCCGGCTGTCTGCGTCGACGCTCCCGCCGCGAAGCTCGGGATCGCGCCCGCGCCGATGCCCGCGCTGGCCGAAGCCCCGCTGACCGCCTCGGCCTCGCGCTGAAAGTCCGCCTGCGGCGATATGCTCGGCGCTCCGGAGTACCCCGCGCCCGCAGAGATGCCGCCGCTGACGCCCTGCGAAGCACTGCCGTAAGCCCCACGCTCGCTCGGTAGTCGGGCCGGAGCGAATCGAGAAAGCGGTTTCAAATCGATCGCATAGGTGGCGCTGGGAGCATATTCGGCAAGGGGGCACGAATTCGCAAACGGGGGCGACGAGGGTCGACTCGGTGTCGGGGACTGGGGCAGGGACTGGAAACTGGCTCGGTGCCGG
>DASWGX010000294.1:0-2352 GCA_036393455.1 Polyangiaceae bacterium | reverse complement strand
AGTTGGGTCCGAAGGTCATGCGGTGCCTGCCGTAGGCGCGCAGCACGTCGTCGGGCACGTCTTCGCGCGCGAGCGTAGCGAGCGCTTCGGCGGCCGCGATCTTCATCGCTTCGTCCACGCCCCGGGCACGGACGTCCAGAGCTCCGCGAAAGATGTAGGGGAAGCCGAGCACGTTGTTGACTTGGTTCGGGTAGTCGCTGCGGCCGGTGGCGACGATTGCGTCGGGGCAGGTCTCGCGCGCAACCTCGTAGGAGACCTCTGGATCCGGGTTCGCCAGCGCGAAAATGATCGGCCTTTTCGCCATCGAACGCAGCATCGCCGCGTCCACGACGTTGGCCGCCGAAAGGCCCAGCATCACTTCCGCGTCCTCCATCGCCTCGCGCAAGGTCCTGCGCGGGTCGCTCGCGGGCCGGGCAAACTCGGAGCGAAACTCGTCGAGGTCGCCGCGGCCCTCGAAAAGCACGCCGTGCTCGTCGACCATCGTGACGTTTTCGTGTCGCACTCCGAGCCGGCACCACATCTGCATGCAGCTCGTCGCGGCGGCGCCCGCCCCGACGCAGGTCACGCGCAAATCCTCCAGGGTTTTTTCTTGCAGGGCAGCGGCGTTGCGCAGCGCGGCCGTCGAGATGATGGCCGTTCCGTGCTGATCGTCGTGGAAAACGGGGATGTTCATTTTCTCGCGCAGCGCTCGCTCGATCACGAAGCAGTCAGGCGCGCGAATGTCCTCCAGGTTGATGCCGCCAAACGTCGGCTCCAGCGAGCGTACGACTTGTACGAAGCGCTCCGGATCGAGCTCGTCGACTTCCAGGTCGAAGACGTCGATGTCGGCGAAGCGTTTGAACAATACCGCTTTGCCTTCCATGACGGGCTTCGCCGCGCGGGGGCCGATGTTGCCGAGCCCGAGCACGGCCGTGCCGTTGGTCACTACGGCGACCAAGTTGCGCCGCGCCGTGTAGCGGTCGACGAGGTCCGGTTCCGCCGCTATTTCGCGGCAAGGTTCGGCGACTCCGGGCGTGTACGCCAGCGACAGATCGAGCTGGGAGGCGACCGGCTTGGTCCAGACGACTTCGATTTTCCCGGGACGCCCGTCGGCGTGGTAACGGAGGGCATCTTCGCGGCGACCCATGCGAGCATCGTAGCGTCGGCGCCCGCGGAAAGCGAAGCGATGATTGTCGTCCGGGCACAAACTCGGAAGCCCGGCGGCGCGGCATGGCTCGCTCGGGAGTGAACGCTGGTGCCCCGGTCGTCGCGGCGATAAAGTTGACGGCCCAATGCCGGAAGCAGAACCGATCAGCGTCGAGCTCGAACGCGCCGCCCTGCGAGCTCTCTCTACGAGCTACGACGACCTCAATTGGTCCCTTTTCCGAAGCACCTTGCGGCGCCCCGGCTTCGCCTGGACCAAAGAGCAGGGACCGCTCGGGCGCTGGACCGCATCGGCACGGCTGCTTGAGCTTTCGCGAGTGCTCTTGCTCGAGCACGGGTGGGGCGCCTTGATCGAGGTGCTGAAGCACGAGATGGCGCACCAATACGTCGACGAGGTATTGGCTTGTCGCGATCAGTCGGCGCACGGGCCAGCCTTCCAGCGTGTCTGCTCGGAGCGCGGAATCGACCCGGCCGCGTCCGGAATCCCGCGCCGTATCTTTGCCGACACCAAGGAAGCGAAGGTGCTCGAGCGCATCGCGAAGCTGCTCGCGCTCGCGGAAAGCTCGAACGAAAACGAGGCTCAAACGGCGATGAGTGCCGCACAAAGGCTGATGCTCAAGTACAACCTGGCGGAAGCCGCGCGACAGGCTCCGCGCCGCTACGGTTTCAAGCATCTCGGCAAGCCGAACGGGCGGCTCCCCGAGCACGAGCGGATCTTGGCGGGTCTGCTCGGCGACTATTTCTTCGTCCAGGTCATATGGGTTCCGGTTTGGCGCCCGCTCGACGGAAAGCGGGGCAGCGTGCTCGAAATTTGCGGAACCCCGGAAAACCTGGAAATCGCGGAGTACGTGCACACGTTCCTGCTGCACTCGGCCGAACAGCTCTGGCGCGAGCACAAGCGGCGCCATGGCATCGCGCGCAACTCCGAGCGGCGGGCGTTCCTTTCCGGCGTGATGACGGGCTTCCAAAACAAGCTTGCTCGCGACGCACGCCGGCACGAAAAGGAAGGCTTGATCTGGGTGGGTGACAGCGAACTCGCCGACTATTTGAAACTCAGGCACCCCCGCATCCGCTGGACGACGTACGGTTCGGCGCGGCGCGGGGAGGCATTTGCCTACGGTCAGGAGGCCGGAAAGCGGCTGGTGATCCACAGGGGCGTGAAGTCGGGGCCCGGCGATGGACCGAAGCTCTTGGGTCCGCCTCCCTAGG
>DASWGX010000293.1:0-3165 GCA_036393455.1 Polyangiaceae bacterium | reverse complement strand
GGGTGCGGGAATTCGAAGTGCACGCAGTCCGGAAAGCCCGGGAAGTCGCCGCCCCACCTGCCGCCCATGCGCTTCCAGAAGTTTGCAAGCGGGACGTACGCCGCGCAGTTTTCGCTGCCGATGTGGACATCGATCGCGCGGCCCATCACGTGCCACGATCGGCAGCCCGCTACCTTGGTGACGGTCGGGCCCTGGGCGAAGAGCGCGTTCTGCTCGGCACACGAGCGCGCGGTCGATTGGATGACCGGGTTCAGGCCCTGCGCGCGCGCGAACCCAAGCAGCCGCTCGGCCGCGGCGCGCGTGTCGGGCGTGAGATCGGCGAGCGCGCGACTCATGCCATGCCCGGGGCTTCAGGTAGCGTAAATACCGCCGGCGCGAGGACGTGCCGCCCCTCCGGGCAGGGTCCGTGGCGCACGATCATGTCCGGATCCGAGCGGCACCCGCGCTCGGAGTAGAGCGCCGCATCGCACTCCGCATCACCCTGATTGATGTATGGGTAGTGCCGCTCCTTGCCGTCCGGACAGAGGATCTGCCAGCCGATCATGCGCGGCGTCGCTTTCTCCGACCGACGACGACGAGCGCCAAGCTCGCGCCGAGCGCTGCCCCGAAGACAGGCAGCATGCTCGGACCAAATGAGCTGCCGAGCCCCGCCGCGATGGCGGTGTTGTTCCACTCGATGACGCGGCGCGGATAGTTCGCGTCGGCGTAGAGGTTCCATTCGTTGCAGCCGCTCTTCGCGCAGCCGCACACCTTGCCGCTGTTGTAGGCCGCGCTGATCGCCGGCAGGCCCGATGGGTTCTTGGCGGCGAGCTGCGCGACAAGCTTGGCGCCCGCGTCGATGTTGACGGCGGGATCGGTGAGTTGCCCGGGCGCGACGCCGAGCATGGACGCGGTCGCGGGCATGATCTGCATGACGCCCACGGCGCCCGCGGGGGAGATCATGCCGGCCTGCTGCAGCGGATTTTTGGACCAGGGCCCGGTCTCCATCGTCGCAATCGCGAGTAGCCACGTGACCGGCACGCCGTACTTCGACGCCGCAGCGCGCAGCATGGACGCCCAATTCGTCCAGTTCTGGAGCATCAGGGTCGCCGCGGCGCTCGTCGGCGCGAGCACCGGCGTGCCTTCCCCCTGAATGGCGATCTCCCCCGATGCTAGAAGCTCCCATGCTTTGCCGCCGCAGGGATTCTGGAACGCCACGCCCCATCGTACAGACAGGCCCGAAAAATTGCGAGTTTTCGGACCCGTCGGTATGCTCCCTCCGCTATGGACCGCACTTGGCTCTACGCGGGGCTGCTCGTCGCCGCCGGCTTCGGTGTCTCGTCCCTGCTCAAGCGCGGTCCCCGCATCCGGCGCGGGGACAAGCTCCTGCTCTTCGGTGACTCGCTCGCCCAGGGCCTCACTCCGGTGCTCGGCAAGCTCGCCAGCGACAACGGCGTTGGGTTCGCGGCAACCAGCAAGGTCGGCAGCACCATCCGCGAGTGGGCCGGCGCCTCGGCGCTCGCCGCCGGCCTGCGCACCAAGCTCGCCGAGCGGCCGGCCGTCGTCCTCTGCTCGCTCGGCACGAACGACGAGTATCTCTCGCTCGACTCCGCCCGCGGTGAGCTACCAGCGCTCGATGCGCTCATCGAGATCGTGCGTGCGGGCGGCGCCGAGCTCGGCTGGATCGGCCCGCCTCGGCTCCCCAAGCCCGGCAACGGCATCTCCGCCGTCATCCAGTCGAAGCTCCCCCAGAACCGCTACTTTCACTCCGAACGCTTCGACATCCCCCGCGCGCCCGACGGGCTCCACCCGACGGTGCTCGGCTACGCGGGCTGGGCCGGGCAACTCTGGCAGTGGGTGTCCGGTTAGGCTGCCCTTGACATCACGAGCGCCCAAGGGCTACATTTGGCTACCGATGGCAGAAAAACAAGCCCGCTTGATGCTCAGAGTCAGTGCCAAAGCCCGGAATAAGCTCCGGCGCTACGCCGTGCAGCTCACCTACGAGCGCGACCGGCGCGTATCGATGACCAAGGCGCTCGACGAAATCTTGCTCAAGCTTCCGCTCAAAAAACGCGCAGCGTGAAACGCTACCACGAGCCCGAACTCTCGCCGGAGGCGGCCGCCTACCTCGCAGATCTGCGTGCGCTCTCAGCGGAAGCATTTCGAGAGAAGCGCACGCTCGAGGAAGCTCTCGATCGCTCGGGCGAAGCTCGACGGCGAGGCGACGTACTGAGCGAGCGCTTTCAGCGAAAGGGCACGACGAAGCGATGAAAGCTCTCCTGGTACGATGAAGTCATGACGTACGCCGCCAAGATCATCTGCGACTCGGTGAGCCCGTTCGGACACCGCCTGACGACGTTCGAGGTGACATTTCCCCGCATCGTGCTCGCAGAGTTCAATACGCACCGGACCGCCTCGCGCAATAGCGCGAGCTCGCGGGCGATCCCAGTCGAGAAGCGCATCAGCATGATCCAGTCGGCGCCGTTCGTGCCGGCGGCATTCGGCAAGAATCAGAAGGGGATGCAGGCGACGGAAACGCTCACCGGCGACGACGATGCCCGGGCGCGCGCAGCCTGGCTCGCGGCCCGCGACGACGCCATTCGTCACGCCCGGACGCTCGCCAAGATCGGCGTGCACAAGCAGCTCGCCAATCGACTCATCGAGCCTTTCTCCTGGCATACGGTGATTGTCACCGGCACCGAGTGGGAAAACCACTTCGCCCTGCGCTGCCACCCGAACGCTCAGGACGAGATCCGCATCCCGACGGAGCTCATGCGCGATCTCCATCACACTTCCGTGCCGACGCGCCTGGGCCCGGACGAGTGGCACTTGCCATTTATCTTCCCGGAAGATCGGGCCGAGCTCGGGCAGCCGGACCTCGTCAAGATCTCGACCGCGGGTAGTGGCCGGATTTGAAGATCCGCTCGGAGAAAAAGTTGCGCGGTCGTAGCGTCACGTCGTGACGATCCTGCGTGAGCGGAAGGTCTGGCGCCGCGCCCCGAGTGCAGTCAGGCGCGAATTCGAGAAGACGTGGAAGCTGTCGGACGGGCAGTGTCGGAACGTGCTCGCCGCGCTCGCTGTGGTCCGCGTGCGGTTCACTTCGTGGGCGCAGCTCGCGAAGGCGATGGGGATCCACAAGCGGTGCCTGTGTCACGTCGTAAGGGGACCGACGAAGCCGAACGCCGG
>DASWGX010000292.1:0-2341 GCA_036393455.1 Polyangiaceae bacterium | reverse complement strand
CGCGACGGGGGCCAAGAGGTGATAGCGATCCAAAAAACGAAGTTCGGGGTACCTCGCGAAGTCTTTGATCGCTTCGACGGGCGTACGGTCGTAACGGCTGCACACGATCCAGCCGACGTGACTCCAGAAAAAGCCGTGCTTGGGAGAATGCACGTCCCGTTCGGTATCCGAGTACTTGTGGTGCAGGCGGTGGTTGCCGGCCCACCAGAGCGGTCCCTTCTGCACGGCGGTCGTGCCCCCGAGCGCCATCAAGAACTGCATCACCCGCCCGAGCTTGTAACCGCGGTGCGCGAAATAGCGATGATAGCCCGCGGTGATGAAGAACATGCGCCCGTAGTAGAGGGCGACGCACAAGGCCGCATCCTGCCAGCGCATTCCGGTGTAAATCGCACCGAGCGGCATCAAATGGATGATGATGAAGGGTATCGAGGGAAGCCAGGCTACGGGCGCGGGGCCCGTCTCGAGCGGCGCCGTTTCGAGCGCGCCCGCGTCCTTCGCGCTGGATGAAGCTTTGCGCATGGAGGTTTCCTAGCTCGTTATCGAGCCGATTTCCGTCATGGATCGGTCATGACGCGGCTCGGGCCGGCGGCCGAAGCAGGACCGGCAAACGGCGCCCGAGAGCAACGCCGCGCAGCGTGACGCGCGCCTTGTAGGCAAGAAGCTCTACACCCCGGCTTGCCGCCTTTCGCAACGCCTCGGCATACAGAGGATCGATGTCGACCGCGGGCTCGACGCTGACGGCATCGGTGCGGCTGACGCAGAACAACATGACGGCCCGCGCGCCGTTCCCGTGGATGACCTCGAGCTCTTCCAGATGGCGGCGACCGCGTTCGGTGACCGAATCGGGGAACGCCGCGCGTCCGGCGCCCAGGGCGAGCGTCACGTTCTTGACTTCGACGTAGCAGCGCTGCACGCCCGCGCTCAGCATGAAGTCGATCCTACTCTTGCCGTGACGCACCTCGCGCAGGACGTCCGAATAGGCGGCAAGCTCCGCAATCTGCCGCCGCCCGAGAGCGCGCGCGACCACGTCGTTGGCTCGGACCGGGTTCACGAAAACCCGAGCGCCGCCGACCTTTGCAATCTCCCAGGTGTATTTGAGCTTTCGCTTTTGGCCGGGACTCTCGCTCAACCAGACGATGCCTCCCGGGATGGAGCAACCTTTCATCGAGCCCGGGTTGGGACAATGCGCCGTGACCAGCTCGCCGCCGTCGAGCTCGACGTCCGCGAAGAAGCGCTTGTAGCGTTCGACCAGGCGACCGCGAAGCAGCGGCGAGGAAAAGGTAGCGAGAGCCGTCATGCCGGCCCGGTGCCGGGCACTCGGCGCTCGATCATCGACCGCGCCGTGTCGGCGATGGTCTGCTCGGCCGGGAGCGAGCTGAAGCCGAGCTCACGCTCCGCCCTGGTGGAGTCGTACTCGTAGCGGCAGCCCAGGTTCTTCCGCAAGAACCCGACGTTGACGCGCGGATCGACGAGGCCGGCGGCGGCGACGAGCCAGTCGGGCAGCCTGCGCTTGGCGAACTTCCGCTCGGGAAAGGCTGCTGCGAGCACGTCGACGATATCGCTCCACCACAGGCTCCGGCCGGCGACGATGAAACGCCCCTCTACCTCGGGCCGTTCCAGCGACGCGAGGAACGCGCGCGCGACGTCGCGCACGTCGACGACGGTGAAGGCGAGCCGCGGACAGCCGTGAAATGTGTTGTTCAACATGTCACGCACGATGCTCGGGCTCGAGCGCACGTGAGCTTCGGCGAGAATCGGACCGAGTACGTAGGCGGGGTTCAGCCTGACCAGGCGGTACCGCTCGGCGTCGGGCCGGGACTTGTGGTGCTCGACGGCGACCTGCTCCGAGAGTGTCTTGCCGAGCGCGTACGGGTTGACCTCGAGCGAGGCGTCGTCGCACCAATCCGCTTCCGTGAACACGGTGCCGGACGGCCGCCGGTAGCTCAACACGGCCGACACCGACGAGGCCATGACGACCGTGCGCACGCCGGCTCGAGACGCGGCGTCGAGCACGTGCTTGGTTCCGCGCACCGCGGGCTCGACGATGCTGCGCTCGGGTTCCTTGGCCCAAAAGCGCACGGCGGCCGCCAGGTGGCATACGGCGTCCGCGCCGTCGCAGAGCGCCGCGAGCGAGTCCGCTTGCAGCAGGTCTGCCGCCACCAATTTCAGCCGATCGGTGCCCTCGCCGAGCTCTCGTAGATGCGCGTAGCGCTCCTGGTCCGCCGAACCGCGCACCATGGCCCGGACGGAAAGCCCCCGGCCAAGGAGCTCTCGGACGACGTGCGAGCCGAGGTACCCGGCGGCTCCAGTGACGGCGACGGCAGTCGCTCCAGAAAACGTC
>DASWGX010000291.1:0-10261 GCA_036393455.1 Polyangiaceae bacterium | reverse complement strand
GTCGACCTCGACGAGCTGAACAAGCAGCTTCAACAAGAAGGCACGGAAAAGCAGCAGCTAGTCGCCAGCCTGGAGCAACTGAAGCAAGCGCTGGAAGAGTACAAGCAGCGCGCAGCTCAGCTCGAGCGTATCAAGAGCCGGTTCGAGCTCTTGCGCGACAAGCTCAAGAAGCTCGTCACCCTCGGGCTCAAGGTCGAGATTCGCCGGAACCGAATGGTCATCCGACTACCGGGCGACGTTCTGTTCGCGTCCGGAAGTGACAAGCTGCGCGACGAGGGCCTCAAAGTGCTCGACGCGGTGGCGGACGTAATCCGCAACGACAAGCAGCTCGCCGCGCGCTACTTCCAAGTTGCCGGCCATACCGACAACAAGCCGCTCGCCGGCGGTCGCTTCCGGGACAACTGGGGGCTCTCGGCCATGCGGGCGCGGCAAGTGCTCGTCTACTTGGTCTCGCCGCTCGACACGAAGGGCGGCGGGGGCGGGCTCGACGGGAATCGCCTTCACGCCGCAGGCTACGGCGACACCGATCCCGTAGCGACGAACGAAACCGACGAGGGCCGCCAGCAAAACCGCCGCGTGGAGATGGTTTTGATGCCTGATGTCGAAGAAATGCTCGATCTCAAATCCCTGATTTGAGCCGCGCCGGGTTCCTCGCGACCCCGACCGGCGCGACGGGTGGAAACTCGAAGGCGCGTTCCGCCGTAACCGGAGCGTGAGGGTCGCAGCCGCTAGCAGTTTGGCACCCCGCGCGATACGACTCCGGGCGCCGATGGTAGCCAGAAGCAAGACCATCGCGCCTGCAAAAGCCGGCGCCGCGGACGACGTCGAGCCCCTCGCAATCCTGATGGACCGTTACATCGACGGCGACGCACGCGCCTTCGAGGAACTCTACCGGCAGGTTGCCCCGCGTTTACTCGGCTACCTGATACGGCTCACTCGCGATCGAGCGCGCGCCGAAGATCTGTTGCAGGTAACGTTCACGAAGGTGCACCGAGCGCGCTCGAGCTACCTGCGCGGCGCCCCGCCCGTGCCATGGCTGCT
This sequence comes from Polyangiaceae bacterium, assembly GCA_036393455.1. Lineage (GTDB taxonomy): Bacteria > Myxococcota_A > Polyangia > Polyangiales > Polyangiaceae > DASWGX01. The sequence goes on along the minus strand of DASWGX010000291.1, from coordinate 9,220 downwards.
CGCCATCGCACGACGCTGTTTCTACGACGAGCGGCGCTCCGCCCGACACCGACCGGAGGAGCTGAGCTTCGACGGCGCAGTGCCGGAACCCAAGCCGGAGCCAGCGGCTCCGGCCACCGACGTCGCCGAAGCACTCGAACAAGCGCTTCGCAGTTTGCCGGAAAGCTACCGCGAGGCGATCGAGCTCACCAAGGTGACCGGCCTTTCCATTGCGGAAGCCGCGGACGTCGTCGGCGCGAGCGAGATGGCGGTCAAGCTTCGCGTGCATCGCGGCTACAAGCTCCTGCGCGAAACGCTTCGGAGGTTTTCTCGCTCATGAGCGCGCCCGAAGACGATCCGCTCGCAGAGCTTGCGTGGCCGGAGCCGCCCGCGCCCGGCCAGCAGGTTTCGGACGCGATTCGCCGGCACTGCACCGAGAATCTCCGACCGCACCGCGGGCTCGGGCGCGAGCTGCGCGCGGGCATTTCCGTCGCGGCGCTGGGCGCGGTCGCGCTGTGGCTCGCTGCCGGAATGGGCACGCCGCACCTCGCACGCGCAGCGTTGCTCGGCGCCTTCGGCTGGGGGCTCGTGGCGCTGGCGGTGCTGTTCACCGGTCTCGCGCGCCCACCTGGAAGGCGAATTGGCCGCGAGCGCCGCATCGCGATGGCCGCGCTTCTTCCGCTGCTGTTTCTGGCCTACCTGGCGCTGTCGGCGGAGGCGCGCCTACCCCTCCGGGAATTCTTCGACGGCCCCGTCGAGCTCGCCGCAGCATGCGCGCTCAACGCGCTGTTGGCGGGGGCCGCGGCGACATCGGCGCTATTGTGGCTCTGGCGGCGTACGGACCCGATGAGCCCCGCCGTTTCGGGAGCGCTGATTGGCTTGATCGCCGGAATCGCCGGCGCCGTGGGCGTCGGCGCGGGCTGCGCGGCTGACGAGGCGTGGCACCTGGTGGCCGGCCACGGTCTGGGCGTCGCCGTGCTGGCGCTCGCCGGGTCCTTTGTCGGACGGCGCTGGCTTGCACCGTAGCGAGGATGACGCTCAGTTTCCCGGCGACGGGGAAGCCGGCGGCGAGCGAGGCGGCTCCGCGCCGACGGCACCGGTCGGCACGATCGGAGCCGACCCGGGCTTTGGCGCGATCGCTTTGGGAGGCGCCACCTCACCTTTGGGAGCCTCGCCTTTGGCGGCAGAGCCGGGTCCGGCATCCGTCGCGCTGGGCGCGCCCGCGTCCGCGAGCGGCATGACCCGCATCGGAACTTGCTGGACGGCTTGCTTGGGGACGGGGCCTTCGTCCGGGAGCCGCGCCGTCGCTTTCCAGATCCGCCCGTCTCGCTCGAGGCTGTAGCGAAAGCTCTTGGGACCATCAGCGCCGCCGGTGCTGATTGCGCGAGCAAGCGCCGTGTCGGCGTCGCGCGTGAAGAGCTCCGCCACGGTGGCGACGGACCTTTCCAGCCGCTCGCGGCGCTTGTCACAGGGCGAGCCCTCCGCCTCGCATGCCTTTTGCTCCTTGGCGATCCGTTCGGACAGGGTGCCCTTCGCGAGCTCGCGCGCGCCCTTGAAGTTCAGTGTCAGCCAGCGCTGCTGGATCTCGAGAGCCGCGTCCTTCGGCGTTCGCGCCAGCTCCTCCGTCTTGACCTCGCGCGGCCGTCGCGTCTCGCGCGGCGGATGGAGATTGCACGCCGCTCTTCCCGCCGCCCACATGATCAGCGTGATGATGGCGACGGCGCTGAGCATGCCAAGCGTCTGCCGCGTCGGCGCATTGACCACGTTCTCGTCGGGCTCTGCCACCGCTTCGGCGCTCGATCGGCGCGCCTTGCTCGAGCTCCGTCGATCGTCTTGTCGCGAGCCCGACCGCTCTTCTCGAGCCCGCGGCTTGTCCTCGCCTTCCGGCTCGGACTCGGCGTCCTGACCCTCTTGCTTCGGTGCTGCTTCCGATCCCCCGGATCTGGGCTCTGAGTCTGACTCCTCTGACATGGCGGCGAAGCATTGTCGGCTTGGGCCGCGTCTGCAACCGTCGTGAGGTCGCCACCGGGGGCGCGCCAAAAAAATCTAGCAACCCAGGCCTGCGAGCCTCCGAACCGAGAACCATGCGATACCCGTTCGGTCTCGTCCTGGCCTTGCTTCTGTCAGCCTGTTCCGGCTCGGCGCCGCTTCCGCCGCGAGCGGCCGCGCTCAACCAAGGGGGAGTGGAGGCGCTCGAAAACGGGGACCTCGATGCGGCGTCCGCGCGGTTCGGGCTGGCCCTCGAATACCATCCGCGCTTCGTCGAGGCGCTCGCCAATCAAGGGTTGGTCGAGCTCCAGCGGGGCAACTTCAGCCGCGCACGCCAGCTCCTGGAGCGGGCAGTCCGCGTCAACCCCGACATCGCGCAACCGCACCACGGGCTCGGCGTGCTGGCCGAACGGGAGGGCAGTCCCGCCTCGGCCGCGGAACACTACCGTGAAGCTCTGGCCGTCGACCCCGGGTTCGTACCGTCGCGCTTCAACCTGGCGCGCCTCTTGTTCGAGTCGCGCGAGCTTCACCACGCCGAAGAGCAATTCCGGAGGCTGACGGCCGCAGCGCCCGAAGATCCGCGCGGCTACGCCGGCCACGCCGAGGCGTTGCTCGGCCTCGGCAGAGTCGAGGAAGCCGCAAGCGCGGTTCACCGCGGGCTCGAGCGAGCAGCCACCGATCCGTCGCTCTCGATTCTGCGGGCGCGCTTGAAGCTCCTGGCTGGGGACGCCCACGACGCGGTCGATCTGCTCGCTCCGCTCGCCAGGGAGCGCTCCGATGTCGGAGCGCGGGCGCTCGCCTTCTTGGCCGTGGCCGAGCTCGCCCGAAACGAACCGCGCCGCGCCGTCGCGGCCGCAGCGCGGTCGCTGGCCCTCGAGCCGCGCGACGAGGTCGCGGCCTACGCCATGGCGAACGCCCTGGAGGCTCTCGGGGACCCACGCGCCGCCAAGTATCGACGGCAGAGTGAGACAGTGCCGGCGCGCTAGCCGGCATCGCCCGGCGCTCGATTCGCCCACCGCCGCGAATCTCAACCGCGTAGCCCTGACTCGGCTGCCCCTGTCCCCGCCGCAGATCCGGGAGCTAGACTCGGCGACGTGCAGCCTCCCACGCCGGCCCCGCCGTCGGACTCGGCGGAGTCACGGAACCTCGCGACCCGCCACGCCGAACCGGCGCGCGCGCGGACGCGGCGCCTGCGAGAGCTGCACCGGAGCTTCGCGCGCGAGCTCAGGCGTCGCACGGGAGTACGGGCGGGCGGCGGCATCGCGGTGGCCATTGCCGCGGGCTTCGGGCTGGCGATCGTCGTCCAGCCCGGCGACGGCGAAAGCGCCCGGCCGCTGATCGCGAGCTCGCTCTGGGGCATTTCGATTTTCGGCGTTGGCCCCGCTGCGGTGAGCCTCGCGGGGCACTCGCGCGAGCCATGCCGCGACACGCGCCAGCTGGCGGCACTGCGCGGCATCGACTGGACGACGGTTGAAACAGCCCGCTACGGCGCGGGCCTTTCGACGCTGTTCGGCGTTGCCCTCTGGCCATCGGTCGCCCTCTGCGCGCTTGCCGGCTTCTCCAGCGTGGACGTCGCCCTCGCGCTCTCGGAGCTCGCGCTCGTCGTGCCGGTAGCGCTGTACGCCGCCGCGCTCGCGATAGCGCTCGGAACACTCGCTCACGTTTCGGTGCGACTGGTTCCGCACCACGCTCGCTTCACGGTGATTGCCCTGCTCCTGATTCCTCAGCTGCTAAGAGCGATCTGGCCCAATACTCCCAGTGTCCCGGCCGCTTTCGATTGGCTGCTCGGCATGACGTTCAGGAGCACGGCTCCGTGACGCCGGTACAAACCGTATTGCGGTTCGAAGGCGCACGGCTGCCGCCGCTCACCAGCGTTACCGCGGAGTTCCCCGTCGGGCTTCACGTCGTCTTGGGCACGCCCGCGGACGGCACCGCGGAGCTCGTCGCCGCGAGCGCGGGCCTGTCGCGCTTGCGGCGCGGATCGATCGAGATCGGCGGAAAGCGGCTGGGGCCCGAGGTGCGGCGGCGCATCGGAGCGGTCCTTGCCAGCGAAGAGCTCGGGCCCGGCAGCGTGGCACGCGCGGTCGAGCGCGCGCTCAAGATGCGTGGCGACGCGGCGAGCGCCGAACAGGTGCTGCGCGATTGGAAACTCGAAGCGTGGAGCGGCCGGGCAGCGCGGTCGCTCACCGAACGCGAACGACGTCGCGTCGCCCTCGCCGTCACGCTGAGCTTGCGCGACCCAGCCCTGGTTTGCGTGTTCGAGCCGTTCGAGTGTGCGGGCGGCGAGGAAGTCGCGCGTATGGAACGAGCTCTCGACACGGCTGCCCGGTCGTCGGTCGTTCTTTGCGCGACGGCGAGCCCACGCGTCGCGGCGCGGCTCGGAGGCACGTGCCGCGCCTTGTTTCAAGGCACGCTGGGTGCCGCGGTCGACGTCGAAACGGCCGCGGTGGGCCCGCTCGCACCGCGGCGCGAGCTCGGCATCTCGACCAGCGACGCGCGAGCTTTGGCTCGAGCGCTCGCTACGGAGCCTTTCGTCGAGCGCGTGAGCTTCGACGAAAGGCGTGCGCCTGGAGAGCTCACGGTCGCGGGAGGCGACGTCGATGCGGTGTCCCTCGCCGTGGCACGTCATAGCGTCGAGAGCGGCGTCCGCATTTACGCCATCGGCTCGAGGTGGCCCGATCTGGAAGAGCTCCGCGCCGCGGAAGCAGGCGTCGCGCGCGCCGCTTACGAACACGCTTACCGCCAGGCGTGGCAACAACGAAACTACGCTGTCGCGCCGGCCGCGCCGGCAACTCCGGGAGTCACGCCGTGACCGTCTCGGAGCTGGGCAAGGGCGTTTTCGATCTCGCTCGCGAGAGGCTCGAGCGCTCGTCGCTCGCCTTCGGCGTCGTGATCTCGATCGTGGGCGTCACCGTCGTGAGCGCGCTCGAACGGCGGAGCGACCCGAGCTGGGCGTCCGATCACGCTCTCTCGGGAGCCGCGTTCGGCATCGCGCTTCCCTTGCTCGCTCTCGCCGTCGTCCGCCGGCTGTGTGACGAGCAGCGACTCGACGCCGCCGTCGATGTCTTCGCCCGCCACGGCGCGAACCGGCGCCGGGCGGTGCTCTATTTGCTCGCTAGCGCCACGGCGGTGCTAGCGCTCGCCGGGCTCCTGCTCGTCGTCGCCGCTCTCGCCGTCGCCCATCCGTCGGGGTCGAACGGTTTCTGGGCGGACACGGCCACGAGCTCTTGGATCATGCTGCTCGCCGCTTGGGCGTACGCGGCTTGCCTCGCCGTCGGGTCGAGCTTCGGCAAGCGAGGCGGGGGGCGCTTCTGGTTTTTGGGCCTCGACTGGGTTTTGGGCTCCGGGAGCGCCTTTGCGGCCGTGCCGTGGCCGCGCGGGCACATCCGCAACCTCTTGGGAGCTGAACCGGTGCTCGATTGGTCGCAAGGTACGGCACTTGCTTGCCTGCTGGTCCTCGCCGTCACCGCGACGCTCGTTGCCGCTCTGAGGCTTCCTCCTTGACAGAACGCTGGCATACCCGTTCGTGGCGCGCTAGCTTTCGAGCCGCGTGCGGGGCCTCACCTATCGCTTCGACAACAAAGAGATCCTCTCGCGGCGTCTGTTGAGCCACGAGGACGATCGAGACATCGATCTTCCTTGTTGCACGGGGTTGCGGGAGGGTGAATGGGTGCTCGCCACCTTCCAGGTGGGCGATGAGTCAACGGCCGTCGCCGGTTGCGTCGTCGATCGCGGCGACCAGCTGAGGCTCCTCTTGGAGTCACGAGATTGGGAACGCCTCGCCGGTTTTGCGTGCGGAGATGGTCCGCCCAGCGCTCGCATCGCGGTGGACGCGGAGCCGCTAGCCGCCGTGGAGCCGCCGCCCAACTGCAACGTGCTTCTGGTGGAGGAAAACCCGGACGTGCAGGCCATGGTGGCAACGGCGCTGCGCGCCTCCGGGTATCACGTTTGCGGAGCGACCAGCGCGGAAGAAGCGCTGGATAGGTTGCGCGACTCCAGTTACAACCTCGTCATCGCCGAGCAGCGCCTACCCGGGATGAGCGGCAAGGACTTCTGCTCGCGCGTCCGTCGCGACGCCAGCCTGCGCGAGCTGCCGATCTTGCTTCTGACTTCCCATGCTTCGACTGAAGCCATGTCGGAGGCGTTGAGCTTTGGCGCCAGCGACGTCATGTGCAAACCGTTCCGCGTACGCGAGCTGACGGCGCGGTCGCTTTCCTTGCTGCGCTGCGCGGCCACGGCCCGCGCCAGCTGACCCCGGGCGCAGAGCGCGGGTCGCGGATGCGCGGGCGCTGCGCCCGGGCTCAGAGCTGCTCGCGAAAGGCTTCCGCGGGCCGTAGTCGCGCCGCGTACAACGCCGGCCACACGGTGGCGATCAGGCACACCACGATCGCGAACACGCCGACGAGGGCGAACTGCTCCGGACGCGCCGCTACCGGCAAGTGCGAGATGAAGTAGACCTTGGGGTCGAGCGGAAACGCGTAGTCGAGCAAACCACGACACACGGCGAACCCCGCGGCGAGCCCGATCGCAGCGCCGATCACGCCGATGATCGCGCCCTGGTACAGGAACGCGCGCAAGAGCGCGCCGTTGCGAGCGCCCATCGCCTTGAGCGCCGCGATCTCACGCTTCTTGTCCAGCACCACCATGATCAACGTGGCGATGACGGTAAACGCCGCCACGATGATGATGAGCGCAAGGACCAGGCTCATCAAGATTTGCTGGATGCGGAGCGCTGTGAAAAGGCCGTGATTGAGCTGCTCCCAATCCATCGTGTGATAGATGCCGTTCGACAGGCGCTCTTCGATGTCGAGCGCGATGTCGCGCGCTCTGTCGATATCGTCCACTTTCATTTCGATGCCGGTGACGCTGTCGCCGGTGTCGTAGAACGCCTGGGCCTCGTACAAGTCCGTGTAGACCAGCTTGGAATCGTACTGGTCGAAACCTGCGTCGAACACGCCGATCACGCGGAACTGCTTGGCCACCGGAGCACGAATGGCGCCGCCCGAATAACTGAAGCCGATCGTGGGCGAAGTGACCTGAACGCAATCTCCGAGCCCTAGTCCCAGGTTGTTCTTGAGCGTGACCCCGACGACGATGCCGGGCAGGCTCTTCACCGCCTGCGCGTCCAGGCACGGATCCGGATCGACTTCCGGCGGCAGGACGTCCTCCTCCGGAAGCTTGCTCGCGTAGCCGCCCTCCGGAACGATGTCGCCCACCGGCGCGTCTTCCGGCAGCACGTACTCGGGCTCCGCGGGCTCTTCCGGGCGCTCGGCCGCCAGCGCCGGCGAGGCGTGGGTCACGACTTCCGAACCCGGTTCGGGTTCAGCCTCCGCTTCGGCGATGAGCTTCTCGATCTCGTCGAGCACCTTCTTCGGACCGTCGTCCGAGGACTTCGAGCCGGTACCCGACTTTCTGCCGTCGTCCGACGACTTCGTCGTACGCTTCGAGCCGATGGTCGAGCGAACCCCGAGCGTGTTGCCGCGCCGTCGTTCGGGTGGCTTGACTCCCGGCAACCGCAGCCCCTGCAACGAACCTTCGACGAGGTGCTTGGGTAGATCGAGGACCCCTGGCATCAGCTTCGGGTCGATGCCCTTGAGCAGGACGCCCGTCGCGGTGCGCTTGCCGTGAGTCACCATCATCGGGTTGATGACGAACGGCGCGACGCCGACGACGCCGGGCACCTCCTTCATCTTCTTCATCAGCTCGCGGTACTCGCGAAAGTCGCTCGAGTACTTGAGGATGAGCACGTGCGCATTGACGCCGAGCACCTTGTCGCGGAACTGATCGCGAAAGCCCCCCGTGACGCTGACCACCGTCGCCAGGGCCGCCACGCCGAGCGCCACTCCGATGACGGCAAACGCCGTCCCGACGGAGATGAACGCGCGCTTTTTCGAGCGCATGTAGCGGAGCGCCAGGTCGAGGGGAAAACCCATTACCGTCGGCGCGGTTTAGCAGACCTCGGCGGGCCCTGGCTCGAACGTCAGCCCGGCAACCCGCCTGTGCAACGTTTGCACAGCGCCGGGACGGCCATTTCGGCGCCTGACGCCGCAAAATCGTCGTTCTTTCTCCGGCCCGCGTCTTGCTTGCAAAAAGTGGCTCCACGCGGCTCCGCCGCCGAGAAACGGGCTCGAAATGCAGTTGAACCGATGAGCAGTGTCGAGGCATCCGATGGGCCGCTCGCTGAGGGGCGAGCGGGGCGAAAGGGGCGAAAGGGGCGAAAGGGGCAGGGTCGGGCGGTGAATCCGCACAAGCCATTGGCCGCCAGAACCTTAATATGGCAAAAGCCTGGGCGGGAATTGGCGTCATGAGCGAGCAGAGGCACAGGCAGGGTCCGGGGCAGCCGCCCGTCCCCGATCTTCTAGGGGCGCCGCGGTCGTTTTCTCCAGCGCCGTCAACCCCGGGTCTCAAGGTGGTGACGATCGCGCCCGGCACGCTGTCGCAACCCGACGTCGAGCTGGAGCACACCGCGTCGTCCAGCAACGTAGCAGCTCAAGATCCGTACCTCGGCTGCACCATCGACGGTCGCTACAAGGTCGAGGCGCTCCTCGGCGAAGGCGGCATGGGCGTCGTGTACCGGTGCAGCCACAAGATCATCGGCAAGAAGGTCGCGATGAAAGTGTTGCGGAGCGACTTGGCGCGCGACACCGAGGTCACCGAGCGCTTTCTGAACGAGGCGAAGTCCGCTTCTGCCATCGGCAACCCGCACATCATCGACATCAGCGATTTCGGCCAACTGCCGGACGGTTCCACGTACTTCGTGATGGAGTACCTGGAAGGGATAGCGCTGTCGGAAACCGTCGCCGGCGGCACGCCGCTGAACGTCGCGCGCATCTTGAACATCGCTCGCCAGCTCGCCGAAGGCCTTGCGGAAGCCCACAAGGCCAGCATCGTTCACCGCGATTTGAAGCCCGACAACATCTATCTCATCCCGCGCGGCTCGGAGAAAGACTTCGTCAAGATTCTGGATTTCGGCATCGCGAAGGTCAGCCACAACGAGGGCAAACTTACTCGGGCCGGAGCGGTGTTCGGAACGCCGCACTACATGTCGCCGGAACAGGCCGCCGGCGCGCCCGTCGATCACCGGGGAGATGTCTACTCGTTCGGCGTGATCCTCTACGAGCTCGCAAGCGGACGCGTTCCCTTCGACGCCGACAACTTCATGGGCATTTTGACGCAGCACATGTACAAGGCGCCGGTTCCAATCCGCGCCATCGTGCCGCAACCGCAGGAGGTTCCACCCGGCCTCGAGGCG
>DASWGX010000290.1:0-3523 GCA_036393455.1 Polyangiaceae bacterium | reverse complement strand
CGACGGCGATTCCGTCGACACCTCTCGGCCCAGCGCGGCGGATCGGAAGCGAATCCTCGCTGCCGTCCACGACGAGATTCTCGACTCCAGCCGCTACCCGACGGCCGTGTACCGAGCCAAGGCTCGCGCCGAGGGTTCGGGCTACGCGCTCGAGGGGTTCTTGACGCTCCGGGGCGTCACCCAGCTGGTCGACTTTTCGGCGCGACGGCAGGGGTCGTTCTTGTGCGGTGAGGTCGAGCTCGCTCCGTCTCGCTTCGGCATCGAGCCGTACCGCGCGCTGCTCGGAGCCATAAAACTGTCGGACCGGGTCCGTATCGAGTTTCGGCAACCCGACTCTTGAACGGCGTCACCGTTCGCAAGGAACCGTACGCCGCGGGTCGGACGCAGCTGCCGCGAATCAGAAGCCGAGGGAGAAATCGGCGTAGGGCAGAGCGTGGGTACGGTACCCCACCGCGTAGCGCGCGTGTTCCCGCCGGAGACCGAGCGCCAGCCGAGCCCGCCGCGAAGGCAGCCAGGCGAGCTCGAACGCCGTTTCGACGGCAACCGTCTTGGGCTCGAGACCGAGGTAGTAGGCGCGAATTTCGCTCGCGTAGCGGAGCTGGCGAAAAATGGGTCCGGTGAAGCTCGCGGACACGCGCGGCACGATCGGCGCGTAGAGCGGCGCAAAGCGGCTCATCAAGAACGGAAAGTCGAGCAGCGTCGGCTCGCTTCCCGAAAAGCGCGGAGCCACGGCGAAACCCGCCGCCACGGTCACGAAGTGAGAGGACGTCCAAGCCGAGCTCAGGAGCGCGTCGCTGTCGAGCTGAACGGCAACGGGAACGTCGGTGTCCGCCGGCAGCAACGCTCCGGCCCCTTCCCCTGCGACCAGGTCGAGAAAGCGCGTCGGGTAAGAGAGCCGATGCCGAGTCGCGAATAGCCATGCTCCGCCGTCCACCAGGCGATGCTTCAGCTCGACGTGCGGGAGCGCGAAGAACCAAATCGGGTGGAAGCCGAGCTCGGTTCGCTTTCCGAGGCCCCAGCGCGCGGGCGACAACAGCGAGATCGTGACGCGCCCCGGTTCGAGGGTGCGGGCGCTCGCGTCGGGCCACGCGACGTTCTCGGCCCGAGAGCGCGGCGCGAGCAGCGCGAGCACGAGAGCGCTCGCGAGCGCCGTCGTCGTTCGCCGCACCCGCCGGCGCCGCGCGGCGTCGCTCATGGCAAGGCGAGCACGGCGCTCACCGGCGCGTGATCGGATAATGGCATGGTGGCCGTGCCGCCGCTCGCCTCGTCCTGATGCACCAGGCCGGACCCGGGAACGAACTCGCCGTTCGTGAACAGGTAGTCGAGCCGGCGGTTCCAGAAGCCCGACGCGTCGGTGGTGTGGGAAAAGTACGGCTCGTTGTCGGCGGCGTAGTCGTCGAGAGGAATCGCCTCCGCGTAGGCTTCGTAGAGGCCGTCGAGGTAGTCCGTCTCCTCTCGAAAATCGTCCGCCTGAAAGTCCTCGTCTTCGCACACCGAGTCCGGAAAGCCGACGAGCTTTTCCGTTTGCGGCGGCAGAGTATTCAAGTCGCCGCCCGCCAAGAACAGGTCGCCGCGATCGGACAGAGCTTCGAGCTCCGCCGCGAAACGCTCGATATGAGCCAGCTTCGTGCCGTCCTTCGCGTAGGCCTCGGCGTGAAGATCGAGCACGTCGAGGACGTCGCCGCCGACGTCGATGCGCGCGTGGAGGATATTGCGCCGGAGGTAGAAGTAGCGTTCGACGGCGCTCTGGTCCGAACGCAGCGGAAGCGCGATTCTCTTGGCGTGAACGATGGGATAGCGCGACAACACCGCGTTGCCGGAATCGACCGGTCCCAAGCCGTCGCTCGGCACGAAATCCGCGCGCCATTGCGACGCGTAGGCTCCGAAGCTCAAACGCGTGTGATCGAGCAGCCACTGCAATTGATCGACGAAGGCCGAGCGCTTCGAGGCGACGTCCACTTCCTGGAGCAGCAGGACGTCCGGATCGACTGCCGCTATTTTCCCCGCCAACGCTCGCAGGTTGTCGAGCACCTCGCGTTCCGTCATCAAGACGCGGTCGCCGTGGCAATCGAAGAAGAAGTCGGCGCGCCCGCCTCCGAACTTGACGTTGTACGTCATCACGACGAGCTCCACGGGGTTGGACGCGCCCGGCTCCGGCTCCGCCGCACGATAGAGGATGGCCAACTCCTCGTCGTCGAACGTCGCGTGAAATGGGTCGCAGCCGACCCCCGCGAGAACCGCCGAGAGCGCCAGCCACCTATGAAGAATCATGATGAGTCCAGCGGTACGTCGAGACCGACCGTGCGCATCAGCCGGAGCGCGTTGCCCGCGGTAACCGGTCCGGGGCGAAGCTTGAAGTCGAAGGTCATGCGATCGCCCTGCACGCTTTCGCGGAAATGCACGAGCTCTAGCCGCTGTGCGAGCTCGCCGCTGAGCTCGCACAGCGCCAGATCGTGCGTCGATACCGCGCCGAGCGCCCCGAGCCGGAGCAACTCCGCGATGAGCCAGCGCGCCCCGATGCGGCGCTCGCGCGAATTGGTACCGTGCAGAATCTCGTCGAGCAGAAACAAGACCGGCGCGCCGTTCTCGTGCGCGGCGACGACTGCGTCCTTGAGCTTGTTGAGCTCGGCGTAGAAATGGCTGATGCCGCCTTCCAGCGAGTCGCTGATGCGAATGCTGGTCTTCAGCTTGAACGGAGCGATGGAAAGCCGCGTCGCGCATACCGGCCCCCCGGCGAGCCCCATCACCGCGCCGAGCCCGAGCGACCTCAAGAAGGTGCTCTTGCCCGACATGTTGGAGCCCGTCACCAAGAGCCCATGACCCGCCTCGATGCGGCCGACGTCGTTCGCGATGCGTGCGTCCGAATCGATCAGAGGGTGACCCAGGGCTTCGGCTTCGAACGCGGGCGCCGCTTCGTGAATCTCGGCGAAGCAGTAGCCGGGCTCGTCGTGGTAGAGGCCCGCCAGGCTCGAAAGCGCCTCGAGCTCGCCGAGCGCCTCGAACCAGCCGCGCGCCAAGCGTCCGTAGGCTTGCTGCCAGCGCTCCAACATGAGGACGCAGTTGACGTCCCAGAGCAAGAGCAAATTGACCACCGGATGCACGAGCCCGTTGTGCCTGAGATCGAACCACCCCACGGCGCGGCGAAACGCGTGCATCGCCGCGCTCGGCCTGACCCCGCCCTCGAGCAGGCGGTTCCGCAGCGCGCCGAGCAGCTCCGCGTCGAGCGACAGGCGCTCGCAGAGCTCGAGCATCGAGCCGTACCTCAAGAACGCGCCCTCGGTCGTCGAGACGGCCGTGAAGACCCGCCCGGTTTCGTTGCGCGTGGAATAAATCAACAGAAGCTGTGCGATGAGCGGCGCGAGGATGACGAACCCGGGCACCGCGCCCAGCCAGATTCCGCCGAGCGCGGCCAATGCAGCGACGGGCAAAGCCTTCGATGCGACGGCAAGGAGCGTGCTCCGCGAGAGCATGGGCTCGGATTCTGCCCAGGCGAGCAGCGGTTCCGGGTTTGGCGGCAGGGCGG
>DASWGX010000289.1:0-10523 GCA_036393455.1 Polyangiaceae bacterium | reverse complement strand
CCGCCGTGTTCTGCTCTTGCGCCATCGCGGCCTGTTCCCGTTCCGACCCGGAAAAGGCGCCCGGCGTCGCAGTCGTGGCGCCGGAGCTCTCGGCTGCGACGAAGCCCGCCCCGCCCGCATCCGCGACGTCGCGCGATGCGGAGACCGAAGCCGGGCCGCGTGAGCCCGCACACGAGCTCACGTGGTCCTTCGATGCGACCGAGGTCGGGCCGATGGGCGTCGTGGTTTCGATCCCGGAGCATAACCCTGGTGAGCGCTTTCCGGTGCTGATCGCGTTTCATGGCCTCGGGGAGGCGAAGAAGGGTCCCGAACGCGGCGCCCGCGGCTGGCTCGACGATTATTGGATGGGGCGCGCGCTCGAGCGACTGAATCGAGGTTTCCTCGTTCGGGAAGATTTTTTGGGTTTCGTCGAGGAGCAACGGCTGGCGTCGATCAACCAGGGCTTGAAGTCGCGAGCGTACGCGGGCCTCGTCGTGGTGACGCCGTACACGCCTACGGTCATCCGCGGCGAGCGTCCCTTCGACAACGCGCCGCCTCTGGCTCGTTTCGTCAACGACGTGCTGTTGCCGCGAGTCGTGCGAGAAACGCCGGCGCTCGTCGCGCCGCAAGCGACCGGCGTCGACGGAGTCAGTCTGGGCGGGCGCGCGGCAATTCTCGTGGGGCTCTTGAAGCCGGAGCGCTTCGGCGCGCTCGGCGCGCTGCAGGCCGCGTTCGATCCCGAGGACGTTCCCGAAATCGTCGAGCGCGCGCGCCGCGCGCTCGACGAAAACCCGGAGCTCAAGCTGCGGCTGGTGAGCAGCGACGACGACTACTACCTCGGCGTGAACCGCGCGATCGCTCGGGCGCTCCGCTCCGCCGAAGTTCCGCATTCGCTGCTCGTCGTACCCGGCCCGCACGCCTACGAGTTCAATCGCGGCCCAGGCGCCTACGAAATGCTCTTGTTCCACGATCGTGTGCTGCGCGGGCTGCCTCCCCTCTGAGCCTCAAGCTCGATCGAGCTCAGTCGTAACGCTGGGCGAGGATGAGCTCGTTCAACGCGCGCAGCGTCGCGCCGGACTCGCAGACGAAGCGCACCCCGACGCGCGTCGTCGCATCGTCGCTGCCCGGCGTGCTCCACACGGGCTCGGCGGGGATCGTCAGCGGGTCCCAGAGATGGGGAGCCACGACGTGCAGACTGAGGCGTGCCGCAGGTGCGGGTGCGGCGCCCGCGAGCTCGATGCACGCGCCCCCGAGCCCGACGTTGAGCACGCGCACGGTGCGGCTGAAGCTTCGCTCGGCGCTCGACAGGGTTGCGACGAGGTTCACCGGGCAGCGGGCGAACGCTCGAAAATGGGGTGCTCGCGCCATGGACGGGCGCGACGTTAGCATGCTGCCCGGCCCCAAGGCCGCTCGCGGCCATTTTGGCATTGCTGAAACAAAAGCAGCATCTCCGGGGCGAAAACGCTAGGTGGCGCCGACCCGAGCGCGGGCGGTTTTGGCTTCCGGGCGCGGAGCCTGAGCCACACCGGGTCGAAGGACTTGGGGATTGAGCGGGCCGTTGGGTACGATACGCAGAGTCTAGGTCCTTTCGATGGCCGGCGGCGGTGCCCCGTCGAGGATCTACCACGAGGCGACGGTTAGATGGCCCAAGACACGCGCAAGGATCCCCGAGCGAAAGTGCTCACGATGACCGTCCGCTACAAAAGCGCGACGCTGGACGAATTCATCGAGCACCACTCGTACGACATCAGCCGCGGCGGCATGTTCATCAAGACGCCGTCCCCCTTTCCGCCCGGGACGCTGCTGAAGTTCGAAGTGAAGATCGCGGAGGATCGCAAGTTGATGCAAGGCGTCGGCCGCGTCGTGTGGAAGCGCGAAGCGAGCGATGCCGGCCACGATCGGCCCGGCGGGATGGGGGTCAAGTTCATCAAGGTCGACGAAGACTCGAAGAAGCTCATCGACCAGCTGGTCGCCGCGCGCGGCGAAGGGAAGCCGAGCGCGTTCGACGTCGGTCAGAAGTCGAGCGCGGGCGCATCGTCGCGACCCGCTGCTGCGGCGAATGCGGAGCCGGAGCGTGCCGCCGGAGCGCGCAAGGCGACCGTGCTCGGGCTCGGCAGCGCGGTGCCGCGCCCGACGGGTCACGCGTCCACGCCGGCGCCGGCGGAGTCGGAGCCGCCTGCCGGCGAGGGGACGTTCTTTCCGAAGTCCGACGGCGCGGACGATCAGCCGCCGCCCGAAGATCGAACGGTGATGAAGCAGGCAGCGGAGCTTCTGCAGGACGCATTGCGGGAAGCGGGCGGCTCCATGGATGAAGTTGGTGAAGCGAAGCCGAGCAGCGCTCCACGGTCGCAGCCGCCGGAGCTGCCTCCGGAGTCCGCGCGCGAGCGCGGGGACGAAGAGCCCGAGCCGAAGTCGGCGCGCGCCGCTCTCGCTGGCGCGCCGGGCTCCGAGCGGCGCGGTGAAGCTCGAATGCCGCGCGATGCGGACAAGCGCGAGGCGCCGGCGGCCGTGCCGCCAGTGGTGTCGGCGCCGGCCAGCGCGCGCCGGACGTCGTCGCCCGCTTCGTCCGCGATTGCTCAGCAGGCCGAAGAGGGAGGTGGCGGCGGCAAGCTCGTCGCGCTCGTAATCGCGGCAGCGGCAGCCGTCGTGCTCGTATGGCTCGCGACGCGGCAAGAGCCGGCATCGACGACTCAGCAGATGCCCGAGCCGCCCGTGCAGGACGAACCGCCGCCTCCGGAGCCCACCGCGGCGGCGGAGCCGGAGATGGCCGTACAGGACGACCCCGAGGCGCTCGACCAGGTTCCCGGCGATGCGGCTGCGACGGAAGAAGCGGCCGCGGCGCCGCCCGAAATGGAAAAGCCGGTGCCCGAGCCGGAGCCAGTGCCGAAGAAAGCCGTGGCGCCGGCGCCGAGAGCCCCCAAGCCGGTGCCGAGGAAACCGAAACCGCCCAAGCCCGAGGAAGTCGATCTCGAAGAGGCGCCGGAGTCCGAAGCCGAACCCGCTCCCGAGCCGCCACCCGCTCCCAAGCCGTCGCCGGTTCCCGAGATTGACAATCCCTATTGAACGCGGTCGGCGCGCTTCGCGAGGTTCCGTCGCGAGTAGGTCGTGACGCCCGATGAGTGTGAGCCGAACATACGACGCCCGGATCGGGACGCTTTTGGCGGAGCGGTACCGCGTCGACGCGTTGCTCGGCGAAGGCGGAATGGGAAAGGTGTACGCGGTCGAGCACGTGCTGATGCGCAAGAAGCTCGCCGTCAAAGTGTTGCATCGCGAGCTTTCCACGGTTCCCGAGATCGTTCAGCGCTTCGAGCGCGAAGCCATGGCCGCCGCGCACATCGATCACCCCAACGTCGCCGCCGCCACGGATTTCGGCAAGCTGGCCGACGGAGCCGTTTTTCTCGTGCTCGAGTTCGTGCAGGGCAAGAACCTGCGAGACGAGATAGCGCCGGGACCGATGCCGGTCGCCCGTGCGCTGCACATCGGACGTCAAATCGCCTCCGCCCTGGGAAGCGCCCACGAGCTTCACATCGTGCATCGCGACCTCAAGCCCGAGAACGTCATGCTCGTCGACAGAGGCGGCGACCCCGATTGCGTCAAAGTGCTCGACTTCGGCATCGCCAAAGTTCCAATCAGCACTTCGGGACGTCCGAGCGATCAACCACTCATCACCAAGGCCGGCATGGTGTTCGGAACACCCGAGTACATGGCCCCGGAGCAGGCGCTCGGTCAGACCGTGGACGGGCGTGCCGACCTCTACGCGCTCGGGATCATCGTCTACGAGATGATTTCGGGCGTTCGCCCCTTCTCGAGCAAGAGCCAGGTCGGGATTTTGGGGCAGCAGCTGGCGACTCCGCCCCCGCCCTTTCGCTCGCGGGCGCCGGGCGTCACCGTGCCGGTCAAGGTCGAAAGTGTCGTTCTACGTCTGCTCGAGAAAGAGGCGTCGGAGCGTTACCAGACGGCCTCGGAGGTCGTGGAGGTCTTCGGGGAGCTGCTCGCAGCGCCCCAGAGCCAGGGCGAGCATTTCTTCACGCGTCTCGCGGGCTCGGTGCCGGGCGCGATCTCGGCGGTGCTGAGACGGGAAGCGCCGACTCCGCCCGAGCTCGGTCCCGGCGGCTCGAACGCGGACGCTCCCGTTCTGCAAGAGGCACAGGAGCTTCCGCCGTTCGATCCAATCGGTCGAGAGCAGCCCCCCCGCCAGGGTTCCGGCACCGTCCACCATAGGGTCGTTCCGAATCGCCCCCAGCCGTGGCAACGCATCCTGGCGTTTACGAACGCGCGCCGAGCTTCGCTTCCCCCGCCCATGCGTGACGCGATTGCCCGAGTGCCGGCGCCGGCTCTGCTCGCGGCGATCGGCGTGGTTTCGTTCTGCTTCGTGATCGGCGTGATCGCTCTGGTAAAGAGCTTGGTCTCTCGACCATCCGAAGAACCGAGCAACGCGGCTCCGGCGCCGAGCGCCGCGATGGCGGCGCCCGGGACCTCCGCGGCCCGCGTCGAGCCGGTCGCGGATCCCACTGCCGCGGACATCGACAGGGCGCGCGCCGAAGGAGTTCCTGCTCTCGAGGCCATGATCGAAAAACATCCGCGCCAGGCCGAGCTGCGCGTCGCGCTGGCGCAGGCTCTAGTCAAGGACAAGAAGCTGCCGGCGGCGACGGAAGCCGTTCGCGTCGGGCTGGAGCTCGATCCGAAACAGAGTGGAAGCGGCAAGGTTGCCGGCGTGCTGTTTCAGACGGCCCAGTCGGCGGCCAGCACCGAGGCCGCGTTCGCGCTCCTGGAGGGGCGGATGGGAGCCCACGGCGCGGACGTCATTTACGACCTCGCGCAAGCCAAGGAGGTCCGCCTGGCGGTGCGCGCACGCGCCGAGGCCTGGCTCGGGTCACCGGCTTTCCAGGAGGCTTCCTCTCCCGAGCTCAACGTCGCCGTGGCGCTCCAGAACGCCGAGAGCTGCGAGCAGAAGCACGCGCTGCTCTTGCGAGCAAAGAATGTCGGGGACGAGCGGTCGCTGCCGTATATCAAACCCCTAGCGAAGACTTCGGGTTGCGGGGCAGCGAAAAAAACCGATTGCTGGCGGTGCCTGCGCAAGGACGCGCGCCTCGCGGACGCCATCGCCGCCATCGAGCAACGCGCCCGGCGCTAGTCGGCTAGTCGGAGCTCGCGACTCGCCGCAGCCGCCCGGCCTTGCGCAGGTTCGTTTTCACGCGCCGCTCGTAGATGTCCCCGGCGGCCACGCCGCGTCCCCGGAGGTTTCGCGTTTCTGCGAGCTCGGCATCGATGAGCCCCATGAACACGAACGCCGGCTCCGCGCCCTCGATCAGGGCGCCGTTGATCCACGAGGCCGGAGTACCGCGCACGCCGAGGCGCGCCGCGAGCTCGAGATCGGCGGATAGCTCCTCGAATACGGTCTTGGACGCGTAGCGCCTCAGCAGCTGCTCCTTTTCGACGCCGAGCTGCTCCGCCCAGTCGATCAACCTTTGCGCGCCGAGGTCGCGCTGATTCGCGTAGATCGACGCCACGTAGCGGAAGAATGCGTCCGAGCCGGCGAGGTCGCGAACGCTCTGCGCCGCCCGCGCGGCGGTCACGGCGTTGGGATGGACCGCGAGCGGCAGATGCTTGAACACGACGCGGAGCCGGTGCGGCCCGTAGTGGCGCTTGAGCTCCACCAGCGTCTCGTGCGCCACGGCGCAGAACCCGCACTCGAGATCGGCGAACACCACGAGCGTCACCGGAGCGATGGCGGAGCCCCACGCCGCGTCGTCCGCGTCTATCGGCAATGGGCCGCCTGCCGCCGTCGTCGGTTCGTACGGCAGGCGGCGTGAACCCGCGGGCGTCCCTTCCGGAGCGGCGCGCTCGGCCTGCTCGGGCGCCACAAAACGAGGCGGGGGAGCCGAAGCTCCCCCGCAAGCGCAGGAGACGGCCAGGGCGGCGCCGAACGCCGCCCTGGCCGACGATGCGATCGTCATCCGCCCGCTTCCTTGAGCGCGCGGCCGATGATCTTCTTGAACTGGGCGAAGGGCTGGGCGCCGCTGATGAAGTACCCGTTCACGACGAAGCCCGGCGTTCCGTTGATGCCGGCCTTGGAAGCAACCTCCGAGTCCTTCTCGATTTTCGCCTTGTGCGTGTGGCTGTCGAGCGCCTGTTTGAACTTGGCCATGTCCACGCCGACCTGTTGCGCGAGCTTTTCCAAGTTCGCGCGCTCCAGAGCGTCCGGCGTACCCTGCGCCTCGAACAAGAGGTCGTGGTACTTCCAGAAGGCGTCGTTGCCCTTCTGTTCGAACACCTCCTGCGCCGCTTCCGCGGCGAGCGTGGCGTGCTTGTGGAATGGAAGCGGGAGGTGGCGCCAGACGAGCTTCACCTTGCCGCCGTACTCCTGCATCACCTGGTCCACGGTGGGCGAAACCCGCTTGCAGAAGGGGCATTCGAACTCGCTGAACTCCTGGATCACGACCTTCGCGGTCTTCGGTCCCTTGAAGGGGCTGGTGTCGTCGGGAGCCGGGACGTCCTTCTTCTCGGGGGGCGGGGGCTCCTTCCCTTCCTTCATCAACTCCGCGTAGACCTGGGCACGCGGCGTTCCTTTGGCGAGCAGGGCCTTTGCCTTGGCGAGCTGCGCGTCGATGATTTCCTTGAATTTTTCGACGGGCTGAGCGCCGGCGAGGCGGATACCGTTGACGAAGAAATGGGGTGTTCCGCGCGCTTGGAGATCGACGGCGAGGTCCATGCTCTGCTCGAGCTTGTCGCCGAACTTGTCAGCATCGAGATTGGCCTGCACCGTCGCCCAGGGAACGCCGACCTTTTCGGCGATTGCCTTGAGGTCCTCGTCCTCGAGCTTGGGCTGCGACTCGAAGAGCGCGCCGTGGGCCGCCCAGAAGGCGTCGTCGCCCTTCAGCTTGTACGCGGTGAGAGCGAGCACCGCCGCGGGCTTGGCGCGCGGGTGGAACGGAAGCGGATTGTCCTTCCATACGAGGCGAACGTCCTTGCCGTAGTCGTTCAGGAGCTGCGTCATCGTCGGTTCGACGCGCTTGCAGAACGGGCACTGGAATTCGGACCACACGACGATGGTCACGAGGGCATCCTTCGGGCCTTTGACCGGGTCGTCGTCGTAGACCGGCACCTTCCAGACGGTGTTGTCCTGCGGCTCCTCACGCCGCTCGCTCGACGGTTCCTCGGCTGCCTTGTAGTTTTTCTTGACGAGCTCAGGGTAGACGTCTTCGGCTTTGGTTCCCGAACCGATGAGCTTTTGCGCCTCGGCCAGCTGTTCGTCGATGACGGCCTTGAACTTCTCGAAAGGCTGCGCGCCGCTCAGCGTCACGCCGTTGATGCGGAACGCGGGCGTCCCCGAGGCGCCGATCTTACGCGCCACGGCCATGTCCTCGTCCACCTTGGCCGCGTACTTCTTGGCCGCGTACGCTTCCTTGAACTTGGCAGCGTCGACGCCGGAAGTCGTCGCCCACTCGGCGAGCTTGCTCTCGTCGAGGGAACGCTGGTTTTCGAACGCCAGATCGTGAAACTTCCAGAAGGCGTCGCTGCCGCCGAGCGCGAACACCGTCGCCGCGGCCTCGTGCGCGGGGCGCGCTTTCTTGTGGAACGGAAGCGGGTTGTGCTTCCAAACGATGCGGACCTTGTCGGGCCCGTACGTGTCCTTGACCTGTTTGAGTGTCGGGCCCACGCGACTGCAGAACGGGCACTCGAAGTCGCTGACTTCGACGATGGTGACCGGCGCGTTCGCGTTGCCCCATTGTGGGTCTTGGCCCGTGACGGGGATGGCGGCTGCGCTGTGGTCGAGACTATCGGCGCTCGACGCGCCCTCGGCGGCGATGCCGGTGCCGCTGTTGCGGTCGATGCCCCACATGAGGAACATGCCCGCAAAGAAGCAGATGAAAAAGCCAACTATGGCGGTTCCTTTGTTCATTGGAATGATCTCCTTGAGAATTCTCGAAACTTTCCGGAAAGGGGTTGAGTCGCGCTCCGCGGTCGTTCGCGCGGGCCTCTAAGGGGCAACCGCGGCGGCGGAACGGCGCCGAGCCCGCACGGGTCGCTCGGCAGCTTCGGCCTTCGACTCAACGGTCTTGCGGCGGTCGTTCCACGCGGGCGGCGTGGCTGAAGCGAGGGGCGCCGTCGACGGCTAGAGCCTGAACGGCGCGAACGCTTGAAACGGGGGCGAGCGTGAGGCCACCGAGCAGCGCTCGTTCGGCCGGCGCCGCGCTCCGAAGCTCGAACGAACCCGAGCGTCCGGAGGGCGCGGTGCGCGCGCCTTGCCCCTCTTCGCAGAAGACCGCGCTCAGAGTGGCGTCGCTCGAAGGGTAAATAGGCGGAGGAGCCTCGATGCTCTGAGCGTTCTCGTCGCACATCGGCGCGTGGGCCTTGGCCTGGCCGGGAATGCAAACGACCGCGACCAGCGCCAGGAGCTTCACCGCTCGCGCCAACCAACGCCGAAGCGTGGGAACGTGGATTGTGCGGGCCTTGGCCACTCGGGTTCGGAGTCTACCCGCGACCCACCCCGGCACAAGCTCGCCCGCCAGGACGCGTGCCCATGCGCCCGAGGCGACGTGACCGCACGTTTCTTGCCCACTTCATCCTACATTGGCACCATGGCCTCATGTCGGGCACCCGCGACGCCGCTAATCACATGGAATCAAAGAAAAATTCCTCGTTTCAGCCCACGAGGTCCGAAGCCCTTCCCCGGTCCTTCGGGCGTCTGATCCTGCTGAAGCATCTGGCGCGAGGCGGGATGGGCGACGTCTTTCTGGCCACCGCCAGAGGGATCGAAGGAACCGAACGACCCTGTGTCGTAAAGATCATTCGACCCGACCACGCGAGCGACGAGTCGTTTCTCGCGCGCTTCCTCGACGAAGCGAGGATTCAGGCCCAGCTCCAGCACCCCGGCGTCGCCCAGGTGCTCGAGGCGACGACCGCCGACGATGGACAGCCCTTCGTCGTCGTTGAGCACGTCGAAGGACGGAACCTGGGTGAAGTTCGCAGCCGCGCCACGAGCCTCGGCGTCGGCGTCGCCTGGCCTGAAGCCGTGGCCGTGGCGATCGCCCTCGGGGATGCTCTCGCCCATGTCCACGAGCGCACCGACGCCGACGGGCGCCCGCTTTCGATCGTGCACCGCGACCTCTCCCCGCAAAACGTGATGGTCGGCTACGGCGGTGACGTCAAACTGATCGACTTTGGCACCGCGCGCGGCGAAAACCGCCGCTCCCGCACGATCTCCGGCGTCGTGTTTGCCAAGCCGGGCTACGTCGCCCCAGAGGTTGCCAACAACACGCCGGGCGGCGCCCCCGCCGATCTCTACGCTTTCGGCGTGATCCTGTGGGAGCTGCTGGCCGGGCGGCGTTTTCTCGACGGAGACGCCGCGACGCACCTGGCCGAGGTGGCGCTCGGGGAACGGCGTCCTGGGCCGCTTTCGGAGCTCGTCGGCGCGCCTCCGACGATCGACGCGATCATCGCCCGGCTCACGGCCACCGAAGCCGGTGAGCGATACGCGCGCGCGCACGAAGCCGTGGCGGACTTGGTCATGGCCTTGAAGCAGGCTTCGACGCTGCCCAACGGCGATCGCAGCGTGCGCGGGCGCATCGCCTCGCTGATGCAACGGCTCTACCCGGCCGAGCCGGCGCGGTCCCGCGCGGAGTTCGCCGAGCTCGTGGCGCTGGCGCGCCGGGAGCAGCCTCCCAGGGTCTCGCTGCCACCCTCGCCGTCGCCGCCCGAGAGCGACGAACCCGACTTGCTGCCTGGCACACGATACAAGCTGATGCGCCGGATAGGAGAGGGCGGCATGGGCGTCGTGTACGAAGCCGTGCATATCGACTTGAGCCGCACGGTGGCAATCAAGCTCTTGGCGCGCGAGCACTCCGCGAGCCCCGTGTGGGTGGCCCAGTTTCGCGCCGAGGCTCGCGCCATCGCTCAGCTTGCTCACGAGCATATCGTGCAGCTGCACGACTTCGGCGTTTCCGCCGACGGCCAGCCCTTCTACGTCATGGAGTGGCTCGACGGCGAATCGCTCGAGAGCTATCTCGAGCGTGAAAAGGGGATGGATTATCGAGAAGCACTCGAGATAGGCGTCAAGATTTGTCGCGCGCTCGAGGTCGCGCACCGCGCGGATATCGTGCACCGCGACATCAAGCCGGAGAACCTGTTCTTGGTGCGCGGCGGCGGCTTCAAGCTGCTCGACTTCGGCATCGCCCAGGCGCTGACTCGCGCGCCGGCGCGCGACCCGGACGCGTCGCCGGAGTTTCGCATCGTCGGGACGCCGGAATACCTCGCTCCGGAGCAAGCGACCGGCGGTGACGCCGATCGGCGCTCGGACCTCTATTCGCTCGGCGTGGTCCTGTACCGGCTCGTGACCGGAGAGCTCCCCCATGCGGGCCGGAGCGCCGTCGCACTACTCCACGCCAAGACATCCAAAACCGTCGAACCGCCCCGGCTGCGGGCGCCCAAACGAGGATTACCGCTGATGGTGGACCGAATCATCACCCAAGCTCTCGAGCAAGATCCGGAACGTCGCTTCCAAACGGCGACCGAGCTGCGCTTCGCGCTGGAGCGAGCTCTCG
>DASWGX010000288.1:0-4185 GCA_036393455.1 Polyangiaceae bacterium | reverse complement strand
ATTCGAGCGCTGCGCGCGCTCGGACGCACCGACGAAGAGCGGCGCGTGATCCGCCAGTACCTCGAGCGCTATCCGAACGGCTTCGAAGCGCCCGTCTTGAAGCAACGGCTCGCCTCGCCGCGGTCCCCATGACCGCGCGCGACGCGGCGTCGCGCGTCCGGCTTTGCGCCGCGCTCGCGTGGACGGCGGCGTGCGCGCCGGCAAACGACACGGTCTTCCTCACGCTCGGCTTCGAGCCGAGCGAGCCGCTCGAGGTTCCGGAAGGCGCCGGCGTAGTCGAGCTTCCGGTGCGGTTGAGCGGCAGCTCCGATCGGGCGGTGATCGCCGAGTACAGGTTGGTCGCCTCCGAAGCCCGGAACGGCTGCGCCACGCCCGATTTCGAGCTCGCGGAGGGGCGCGTCGAGTTTCCGAGCGGAGAGACCGAAACCACGATCGATATCTGGATCGGCGACGACGACCTAGCCGAAACCGACGAACGCCTGGAGCTGGAAGTCCGCTTGCTCGAGGCGGCGCCCGTGCCGGCGTCCACGCGGCTCGGCGTGGTGATCCTGGACGACGATCGGACCGCGCTGATCGACGCGCGAGATTTCGGCGCCTTACCCAACTCAGCCAACGACCAAACCGCCGAGCTCCAGGCAGCGTTCGCGGCGGCCGCGGCTTCTGGTCGAGGCGTCGTCCTCGTGGCACCGGGAGACTACGAAGTATCCGAGGTCTCCGTGACGCCCGGCACGACGCTGTCCGCGCGCGGCGTTCGTTTTCACCGCCCCCCGCAATCCCCCGAGGACGCGATCACGCTACGCGTCGAGCATTCCGGCACCGACGATTCCGACCCGACTCTGGTGGAAGGGATAGAGCTCGACGGCCGCCGCGAGCAACAGGGCCCGTTTCGCGAGCGCGAGCGCGAGGAAGCGCACCTCATCTCGCTTTCCGGCGACGCCGAGCAAGGCGGTCGCATACGGGCGCACGTGGAGCGCGTGTCGCTCGAATCTGGAACTGGGAGCGGTCTATGGATCGGTCCCGACAGCGACGTCGCGGTATGCGAGCTCAGCGCGAACAGCCTCTGGCGCGACGCCGTGACGGCGGCCGGCGGCGCGACGTCGCTTCGCCTCGAAGACGTCAACGCCACGGCGACCGAGGGCACCGGGCTCTGGATCGGCGCGCGCACGCCCGGCTACTCCGGTAGCCTGGCGCAGGCGACGGAAATCGAGAACGCGCACGTCGGAGCCGGTGACGTCGAGCTCGAGACGAACATCGGCTCTCGCCTTACGGTGAACGGCCTCACCATGACGAACCCGCCGTTTCGTCTCGATGCGATCGACGGCACCGTCACCATCGCCGATTCGGTGTTGATGATCGGTTTGGCGAGCGCAACCCACAATTTTTTCGGCAGAGCTCACGACGTCCAGATAGCGGACAGCACGCTCGTACTCTGGGAGAGCGCCAATGGGGGTGCGACGGAAGAGAGCGAGCGCACCCTTGCAGCCGTAACACTGAGCGCGGAAAGCCTCGCCGTGGGCCCCGTCTCGACGGAGCCGGGGCGCCTCGTATTCGAGCGGTGCTCTTTCGAGCTTTCCTCCAACGTCGAAGCGGAGGATCGCGCCTACGGCGTGGAGAGCTCGCTCGAGGGGCTCGCCGTCGAGATCCGATCGAGCACGCTCGCGTCCGGCTTCGTCGACTGGTTCGAGCCGGGGTGCGTTGGCTGTACTATTTCGCCCTAGCTCGACTTTGTCGGACATTCCGGGAAGGACATGAAATCGCTCCGACCGGAAGCCCCGCCGCGGGCCCATTAATGTGTCGATGCTGAAGCGAGACGCGCGGCTGGGAGGATACCGGCGACTTTCCGCGCTCGTCGCCGGTCTTTCCCTCCTCTCGGGCTGTCAGGCCGACGTGGGAGGAGCAACCCCGGCGACTGGAGTGCCCGCCGTCGGCGGCGCGACGTCCACGGGTGGGCTGCCCCCGGGAAGCTCGACGACGGGAGCCGGCGGGACCGGCGGCGGGACCGGCATAGGCGGCGATCCCGCGGAACTCTGCGCGGCAAGCGCCGGCGTCCTGAACGTCGGTCGCACGCGGTTACGGCGCATGACGCGCTCGCAGTTCGACAACACGGTGCGGGATCTGCTGCTCGGCAGCGCGGACAACCCATCGTCGGCCCTGGGCGCCGACGAGAGCATCGGACCGTTCTACAGCAACGCAATCGCTCCCGTGACAAACCTTCTGGTCCAGCAGCACGACGAGATCGCGGTGAGGCTGGCGGCGGAAGTCGTTCCGCGCATGAACGACATCGCACCCTGTAGTCTTGCCGCCGATCCGAGCGGCGTGTGCCCGGATCAATTCATCACGGAGTTCGGGCGCAAGGCCTACCGCAGGCCGCTCGAAGCCGTGGAACAGCAAAGTTACCGCGCGCTCTACGAGCTGGCGCTCGTCCAAGGCAACGTCGAAACGGCGTTCGCCGCGGTCGTCGAGACGATGCTCGAATCCCCGTTCTTCCTCTACCACGTCGACGTCGGCGTCGACGGTGTCCCACTCGATGCACCCGTGCGCCTCGACTCCTACGAGCTCGCGTCGCGCCTTTCGTACTTCCTATGGAACACGATGCCCGACGAGGGGCTTTTCACGCTCGCCGCCTCGGGCGGGTTGCAGGACGAAGCCGTGCTCGCTGCCGAGGTCGACCGCCTGCTCGCGAGCCCGCGCGCGGCCGAGACGATCGCTTCATTTCACGTTCAATGGCTGGGGCTCCGCGACATGGCCAGCCTACAGAAGGACCCGGCACGGTTCCCGCAGTTCAACGCCGACCTGGTCAGCGCGATGCAGCAAGAAATCGCGACCTTCTCGGACTACGTGGTGCGGCAAGGCGACGGTCTGCTCGGTACTCTGTTCACCGCGAGCTACTCGTTCATCGACGGGGGGCTGTTCGACCTCTACGGACTCGCGCAGCCGGCCGGTTTCGTTCCGGGTACTCGCGTGGAGCTGAACCCCGCCCAGCGTTCCGGCTTGTTGACGCGCGCGGCCTTCCTGGCAACTCACGCGCACCCCGACCAGACCTCGCCGGTGCACCGCGGTATCCTGGTGCGCGAGAACGTGCTGTGCCAGCCGCTCAATCCGCCGCCGGCCAACGTGGACAACGTCCCGCCGCCGGTCTCCGAAGCCACGACGACGCGCGAGCGCTTCGCGCAGCACTCGCAGGACCCCGTGTGCGGTTCGTGCCATCGCCTCACCGATCCGATCGGCTTGGTGTTCGAGCATTACGATCCAGTCGGCGCCTATCGGGAGATGGACGGCCCGCTGCCGGTCGATGCGTCCGGGGAGATCGTCGAAGCGGGTGACGACGTCGCCGGGCCCTTCGTCGGCGCGATCGAGCTCGGGCAGAGGCTCGCGCAGAGCAGCAGGGCCGCAGAATGCGTCGCCAACCAGTGGTTCCGCTTCGCGCTCGGCCGTATAGAATCGAACGACGACGCTTGCACCGTTCAAGCGCTTCACGACGCGTTCGCGGCCTCGAGCGGCAACGTTCGTCAGCTCCTCGGCGACATCGCCAGGAGTGACGCCTTCCGCCACGTCCGCAGCGCGGGGACGAGTCCATGATCCCTCGCAAACGTCCGCTCTTTACCGCCTACTCTCGGCGCACGCTGCTCAAGGGGCTCGGTGCCGGTGCGGCGCTCACGCCCTTTTTGCCCATCCTCAACGCGAGCGGCCAGGAGCCCCTGTTCCCGAAAAGGCTCCTTTTGTTCTACACCCCGGACGGCACGGCGGCGGTCGACCACAACGGCCCGGTCGTCAACTGGAAGCCCGAGGGCACCGAGACGTCGTTCACTTTCCATCGGATCCATACGGCCCTCGAACCCTTCAAGGCCAAAATAGTCGTCCCGTGGGGCATGCGCCTGAGCGCGGGCGGCGCCGGCCAGGAGCACGCGTTCGGCATGTCCGGCCTGTGGTCGGGAGCGACGCTCAACCAGCCGAGCGACGACGCCAACTTCGACGGCGGCAACGGGCTCAGGACCGGCTGGGGCAGCGGCCCCAGCGTCGATCAAGTCGTCGCGGAGGCAAGCGGCCCCGAGGCGCCCTATCAGCGGACCGCGGACGACGCCGTGCAGGAGACAGCCTACCGCACGCTCGAGCTCGGCGCGCAGTGCGCGCAGCCGCACAGCATGCACCGCATGATCTACAAGGGGAACGACCAGCCGATCCACC
>DASWGX010000287.1:0-4007 GCA_036393455.1 Polyangiaceae bacterium | reverse complement strand
TCAATCTATCCATCCTCGGCTTCTTCAAATACTACGGCTTCTTCGCCGATTCCTTCGTCGATCTCATGAAGGCCGGAGGGTGGCACGTGAGTCCGTGGACCTTGAGCGTCATTCTTCCCGCCGGCGTCAGCTTCTACACGTTTCAGTCGATGAGCTACACGATCGACGTCTACCGAGGGGAGACGCCGGCGAAGAGCTTTCTCGATTTTGCCCTGTTCGTCGCGTTCTTCCCCCAGCTCGTCGCGGGACCGATCAACCGCGGCAAGGACCTGCTGCCACAATTCGACCAGCTGAAGCGCCTGGATACGATCGACGTGAAGGGAGCGCTCGTCACCTTCTGGATCGGATTCGTGAAAAAGGCGGTCATTGCGGACAACATCGGCATGGTCGTCGACCAGTACTTCGCGAACCCGGCCGAGCACACCGCGTCTGCGGCGTGGATCGCCGTGCTTTTCTACGCCGTCCAGATCTACTGCGACTTCTCCGGCTACACCGACATGGCAATCGCCAGCGCGCGCCTGTTCGGTTTCGAGCTGGTCAAGAACTTCGATTTCCCCTATTTCGCGCCGAACGTGACGGCCTTTTGGCGGCGCTGGCACATCTCTCTCTCTTTCTGGCTGCGCGACTATCTCTACGTACCGCTCGGCGGCAACCGGCACGGCCGGCTCCGCACCTATCGCAACCTGATCCTCACGATGCTGCTGGGCGGGCTCTGGCACGGCGCCGCGTGGCACTTCGTCGCTTGGGGCGGCCTGCACGGCGTCGCGCTGGCGGTCGAGCGCGCGCTCGGCGTCCGCGCCGATACCGCCGCAGCCGGCGCGCGAAACGTCCTTTCGCGAGTCGCGGGCACGCTTGCCACGTTCTACTTCGTGTGCGTGTGCTGGGTGCTGTTTCGCGCGGAGAGCTTCGGCCAGGCGCTCGAGGTGCTCGATTCTTTCGTGCTATTGCGCTCACCGGGAACCGAAACCCTACCCGCCGGTCTCTTTGGGTTGTTCGCGCTCCTCGCGCTTTTGCACCTCGGCGCTCGCTTGCTTTCGGCGCGACCGTGGTGGCGCGAGGTACCGCGCTTCGGTTTCGCCCTTTCGTACGGCATCGCTTTCGCCCTCGCCGTCTCGGCGGATCCCCTCACGATGCGGCCGTTCATCTATTTCCAGTTTTGAGCGGCCGCGTCTCGCGCGCTCCCTGCACGCGCGCCGCACCTACTCGCAGGCGATGCAGGTCGCGTAGCCCGGCTCTCCGCGGCACAACGACCCGTCCAGGCACTCCCACTCGTCCTGACAGAGCGAGCCGTCCGGCTTTCTGTCGACACACACGTCGTTCTCGCACCAGCCCTCGCAGCTCGCGAAGATGCCGGTGCCGTTGCCGCTGCACGCCTCGTCGTTCGCCAGCAAGCGGCAGGCGCCCTCGTCGCAGACACCCTGAATGCAGTCGAAGACCGGCGTACAGTCGTCGCCCACGGCGGGAAGCGCCGTGCACTCGTCCGCCACGCACTCGAAACCGGCCGGACAGTTCTCGGCGGAGTCGCAAGCTTCGCCTTCGCCGTTCAAGTCCACGCAGGTGTCGGTCGTGTCCGAGCACCTGAAGCCGGGACGGCAGGGATGATCGAAGTCGCACGCGGCGTCCGCAGCGCCGCCGATCGAGCAGACCTTGTCGGGGTAACCCGTATCCGTACAAACCAGAGAACCGCGGCACGGGTCGCCGCCGAGGTCGAGGTCGCACACCTCGCCGACGTTCGGCAGCGGCTCGCAAGTGCCCGTCACGGAATGACACCAGAGCAGATCCCGACAGCCGTTGGTGTCTTCGCAGATAGCACCCTGGGCGCCTTTGGCCCGGCACAGGTTGGCATCGAAGTCGCAGAACGCGCTGCCCACGCAATCGTCGCTGCTGTCGCAGAACTCGTCGACCTCCGCAGCCGTAACGCACGTTCCACCACAAGAATCCTGCTCCAGGTCGCAAATGCCGTCGATGCACTGGCCCTCGCCGTTGCAAGCCTCCCCAAGCTCGATGAACGGCTCGAACAGAATGTCGCAGGTCGGGTCGAAGGTCGAGTTGTAGATCGAGCAATCGAGCACCTCGAGCGCGTCGAGGCACTCCTGCCCTCGCGCGGGATTGAAGGCTCCCTCGAGCGCGAAACCCACTTCGCTGAAGAGGTTGGCGCCGACGCTCGGGTGACACAGGATTTCGAGCAGCGCGCCGAGACCGAGCTTGAACTCGCAGTGCAGCACGCGCCGGCAAGCGAGCGACGTGAACTCTCGGAGGAAAACGGGAAAGGTGAGCGGCCCCATGTCCGAGCTGCCGCCCGCGCCGCCTATCCCTTCGCCGCCCGCTCCGTCCCCGCCCATGCCGCTCATGCCTCCGTCCGAGCCGCTGCTCGTGCCGGCGCTCCCGGCCGACGAGGAAGCGCCGCCCTCGGCGGCACCGCCGTCGCCTCCAGCGGCGCTCGGTCCGGTTCGACCGCCAGCGCCGCCGTCCGCCCCGCCCGCGCCGCTGCCCGATTCACCCGGTGCGAGCTCGTCCGGCGAGTTGATCAAGCTGCAGGACGCGACCGCCAAGGCCACCAGCGAATAGAGCGCGCTTCTGGTGTGTTTCACGAGGAGTCTCCGGAGCCGGCGCGAGGGTACCGCGAAAGCCTTCCGGTGCCGAGAGTTTCTGTTATCGTCCCGGGTCATGCGCTGGCGCTTCTCCCTGGGAGCGAAGTCCCGTGGCACCCTCTCCGTCCTGCTCGTCGGCCTCGGCCTGGTCGCCTTGCCGAGCACCGGCCGCGCTCAGGTGAGCGACGAGGCGCGACGGCATTTCGAAGCGGGCGTCAACTACCTGCAAGATCCGGGCGGGGCGCGCTACGAAGAAGCGTATCTCGAGTTCAAGCGCGCCTACGAGACGTCGCAGTCGTGGAAGGTCCTCGGCAACCTGGGGCTCACGGCGATGAAGCTTGAACGCGATGGGGAAGCCATCGCTGCCTACGAGAAGTACCTCGCGATGGGCGCCGGAGAGCTCGACCCCGACGAGCACGCGCAGATCGAGCGGGACTTGAACACGCTGCGCGCGAGCGCGGCCACGCTGAACCTCACGGTGGAGCCGGCCGCGGCCCACATCGTGGACGAACGGCTACCGGTTCAGGGCGCCGCGGTCCGAAACCAATACGGTGTCTCGACCGGAAGCATCGCGCTTTCGCTCCGCCCGGGCCGCCACCGGCTGGTCATCAGCGCCGACGGGTTCGAGCCCGCGACCTTCGAAGTGGCGCTGGAGCCAGGGTCGAAAAAGGACGTCTCGATCGCGCTCAGGCCGCCCGCGACCGAGTCGATCGCGCCGGCGCTCGCCTCTCCACCGCCTGATTCGGGCGCTACGGTCGCCACTCACCGGCCCATTCCGATCGGCGCGTACATCGGCCTTGCGGCGACGGGAGCGTTCGCGGTGGGCGCAGGAGTGACGGGCGTCATCGCGCTCGGCAAGGCGAGCGACTACGACGAGGTCAACGACGGGTCGGACCCCGCGACCGCGGACGATCTGCGCGGAGAAACCAAGACGTTCAATCTGTTGACGGACGTCTTCATCGGCGCGGCCGTCGTCAGCGCCGGCGTCACGACGTACCTCTACCTTTCGCGCCCTGAAAAGCCCGTCCAGGCCGATACCGGACGGCTTCGGGTTTCCCCGCTCGCTGGTCCGAGCGGCGGCGGCGTGGCCGTCTCCGGTCGTTTCTGAGTCCGGCGGTTCGAGCTCACGCGCGCCCGCGCCGTAGAACTGCACGGTATTCAGGCGCGCGTTGCCGAGCGTTCCGCTGCCGCTTTCGGAAGTGATTCCGAAACCGCCAGCGTTGACGCCGAAACAGCAGTAGCTCCGGTGGTTGCCGGGCTGAGCCGAAAAACGTCGCGCACTTGCTAGGCACACTCGAGAACGCCCGCTTCGTGCCCAGTCTCGATCGGTGGGAGGGGCCGCGCGCAGGCGCGGCCCAGGAAGAAGGAGCCAGGAAGAAGGAGCCAGGAAGAAGGAGCCAGGAAGAAGGAGCCAGG
>DASWGX010000286.1:0-2555 GCA_036393455.1 Polyangiaceae bacterium | reverse complement strand
CAAGTCGTCCACCCGCGCGCGCACGTCCTGGACCGGCTCGACCCAAATGTCCGTTTCCGGCACTCCGGCGCCTCCGGCGCGCAGGACCAGAATGCCCGGTCCAGGCGCGGCGCGCGCTGCGTGTTCTTCGTCGAGCACGACGTCGTCCGACCAAGAAAGGCCGGTCTCGCGATCATAGTGAGGAAAGCTCGACGGATGGACGACCGGTAGGCCAACCAAAGCCTGAACCAAGTCGAGCGCGGAAACGATGCCCACCGCGATACCCTCCTCGTCCACCACCGGCGCGCGATGCAGGAGCTTCTCACCGAGGTAGCGCGCCGCCTGTTCGATCGAATCCTTCTGCTCGAGGATCGCGACGGGCACCGACATGCGGCTTCTCACCTGGCTTCCGCCCTGAGGCCGTACCAGATCGCACACCGAAACCATGCCCACGGGGTGGCCCCAGGGGTCGATCACCGGCGCACCGCTGATTCCGAGAGCCAGGATGTAATTCAAGGCGTTCTGGACCGAATCCTCGGGACGTACACTGAACAACTCCGTATTCATGATTTCGGCAACCGAGCGAGCCATTGTTCACCTGCCTTCGCGCAGGGAGCCAGCAAATTTCGTTCCAGTGCGGAGGACGGCATCCACCGCTCCCGCGGCAGAGCTCGGCGTAAAGCCTGCGCGGCCGGCCCGAGCAACCGAAAACCCTGCGTCATGCCGCGCGATCGACAGAAAGGGGCACGGAGCACGTTCCGGCTCGTCGCGCCCCGCCTTTGCTTCGCATCGCGCCCGATGTCAGATTGGCCCCCTCTCCGCGGAGACCGGATTCATGGCGGACGAAAGAAAGCTCAGCCGCTCCGATTTCTCTCGCTTGCTCGCGGCTCTGCGGGCGCGCGGCTACGAACTGATCGGTCCGACCCTGCGCGGCGGGGCCGTCACTTACGATTCGATCTCGGGCGCTGAAGATCTGCCGGCAGGCTTCACGGATCGGCAGAGCCCCGGCCGTTACGAACTGCGGAGTCGCGACGACTCGGCGTTGTTCGGCTACGCGAGCCCGGCGCAATCCTTCAAGCGCCATTTTCACGTGCCGTCGGAGCCGCTGCTCACGATCCGACGCGGCAGGGACGGGCTCGGCGTCCAGGCGAGCGCGCCGCCTGCGCGCCGGATCGCTTTGATCGGCGCGCGCGCGTGCGACCTCGCCGGGCTCGAGCGGCTCGACCGCGTGATGATGGACGACGCCCACGCGGACCTGCGCTACCGAAGCCGGCGGGAGCACGTCTTCGTCGTTGCGGTCAATTGCGGCGCGCCCGCATCGACGTGCTTTTGCACGTCGATGGGAACCGGGCCCGAGGTCACTCGTGGTTTCGATCTCGCCTTGACCGAGATTGGCTCGGAGGGGAACGGCGCATTCGTCGCAAGCGCGGGGACGAGCGACGGACAGGGCCTGCTCGACGAGCTCGGTACGGAGCCGGCGAGCGACGCTGACCGCGACCGCGCCGGCGCCGTGCTCGACGCCACGCGCGCCGCGATCACCCGCCACCTCGATACCGCGGGCATCAAGGAACGACTGCAGAACAACCCCGAGCACCCCGCCTGGGACGAAGTGGCGGAGCGCTGCCTCGCGTGCACGAACTGCACCATGGTGTGCCCGACCTGCTTTTGCAGCACCGTCGAGGATACGACGTCGCTCGGCGGCGACGTCGCCGAACGCGTGCGTTCTTGGGACTCGTGCCATACCGAGAGCTTCAGCTACGTGCACGGCGGGTCCGTGCGCTCCAGCATCAAGGCTCGCTACCGCCACTGGCTGACCCACAAGTTTGCCCACTGGTACGATCAGTTCGGCAGCTCCGGGTGCGTCGGCTGCGGTCGCTGTATCACCTGGTGTCCGGTCGGAATCGACACGGTCGCGCAAATCGAAGCCGTCCGCCCGACGGCAGCAGCGGCGGCGCGATGAAGAGGGATACGCTCGAGCGGAGCCTGAGAGCGCACTCGTTCTGCTCCGAGTTCTCTGCGCCGGTCGTGGCTTTCTTGAGCGGGTGCACGAAGAACGCGCGCTTCGCGCCGAATCAGTACCTGTTCAAGGAGGATAGCGATGCGGACCAGCTGTACTTGCTCAGGGAAGGGAAGGTGGCGCTCGAGAGCCATCTGCCCGGCAAGGGGGCGGTCAAGGTGGAGACGCTAACGGGCGGCGGTGTGCTCGGATGGTCGGTGCTGTTCGCGCCGCACCGCTGGCACGTCGACTGCCGCGCTCTGGAGCCCACGCTGGCTTTCGCGGTCGACGGCGTCTGCCTTCGCGACAAGATGCAGCGCGACGCCGTGTTCGCCTACGCCGTCACCCGGCGCCTCTTGTGGGAAGTGCACAAGAGGCTCGAGCGCGCGCGGCTGCAACAGCTGGACGTCTACAAGGCCGAGCTGTGAGAGGCCGAGCTGTGAGCGAGCGCGACCCGATGAGCTTCGAACCGATGCGCCTCACGTCGGTGACGCGCGATACCTCGGACACGTATAGTTTCGAGCTCGACGCGGGCTTCGCCTTCGAGCCGGGCCAGTTCAACATGCTGTACGCGTTCGGG
>DASWGX010000285.1:0-6846 GCA_036393455.1 Polyangiaceae bacterium | reverse complement strand
GCGTCGGTGATGATCCAGTGCCGTGTCAGAAGCTGCACGGTCTCCGGCCCTTCGTTGGTGATGCGAATCGTATACAGGAAGACCCACGTGTGGCGCGCCGGGTCCGAGTGTGACTTGGAGTAGCGCGCCCGCACGTGAACGCGGACCCCTTCGGTGACGGTCTCCGAGCTCGACACGTTACTTCATCGCTCCGCCTGGGGACCGGGGTAAGCCATGCAGCGCCGAGTAGCGCCGAATGGGTTCGCCGAGCAAGCGGCCCCGCCACCCCGAAAGGACGCCCAGCGCCTCCGACAGCGCCGCGCCCCTGCAGAGCTCGTCACCGATGCGCGATAGTAGCCGGTTCGGCAGCGCGAGCTCCGGCGCAATGCGGAGCTCGGCGCACACCTCGGCGCGGGCGGCCTGGAGCCAACCCTCGCTCAGGATCTGCTGGAAAGTGGCATAGGGGCTCGGTTCGATCGGCTGGTGCGAACCCGATGCGGAGCCCGCCGCGCGCCGCAAGCGTGCCGCGAGCGCTTCGCCGTTTCGCTCTGCAAAGCTCTGTGAAACGCCCTTGAGCCGTGCGAGCTCGGCGGCGTTCTGCGGCAGGCGGCTCGCGATGGCAAGGAGTGTTTTGGGTTCGGGGGCACGCTCGCGCCCCGCGCTGTCGAGCCCGTTGTACCAGTCGATCAACGCGACGAGCGCCGCTTGCGACTTGGCGTCGAGCTGCCACGCGTTCCGAAACGAGTCCAATCGCAAGCTATCCCGCGCTTCGGTGGCGAGCCGCGGTTCGAGTAGCTCGCGGCACACTTCGTGGACCGAGTCGCCACGGCCAAGCTCGCTGGCCAGTTGCTCGATAGCGCGCTTGAGCGCGGGGAGGTGCTCGACGTCCTGCGCCGCGTACTCGAGCTCGGATGCGCCGAGCGGGCGCCGCATCCAGTCGTCGGCTTGATGCGGCTTGCCGGTGCGAATGCCGAGCACCCGATAGACCAGGTACGAAAGCGAAACGGAATACTCGGGTCCGACGAACGCCCACCCAACCTGAGTGTCGAAGACACGCCGGGGCAAGTCGAGGTTCATGCTGCGCTTCAAGAGGTCGACGTCTTGAATTCCGGCGTGTAGCACCCATTCGCATTCCGGGTGCGAAAGGACGCGCCGCAGAGGGTCCAAACGCTCGAGCCTGAGGACGTCGAAGAGAATCGTCCGCTTGCCGTCGTTGAGCTGCAGCAGGCTTAGGCGTTGACCCTTTCGCGAAGATTCGAACTCCGTGTCGAGGTGGAACGTGCGGCAAGCGGCAAGCTCGCCCGCCGCCTGCTCGAGAGCGCCGGCAGTGTCGATGAGCTGCATGAAGGCTCCCTACCAGGAAACGGCGTGGTCGACGCACCCCGTTTCAGCCGAAAAGCTCGAGCAACCGAAAAGCATGAGCAACTGAAGAATTCTAGTAACCGAAAAGCTCGAGCTCCCAGAAACACGACCAGGTGGTGGGGGTGGCTTGCAGCGCTAGGGCCCAGAACCTGACGTAGCGCCCCCGCGTCGAAAGGGGCTCGGACTGAACCTGAGTCAGTTTCGGATTATCCGCCAAATCCAGCACCGTCGTCCAGCTCGCATCGTCGTCGGAGACGTCGATACGGTAACCGTACAGACGCTCGGCGAATTCGAAGGTTATCGTCACGCCGGTGAGCTCACGGACCGCGCCGAGATCGACGCGCCACCAGTGTCCGGCGCTACCGTTGCTCGGGCACCAGCGTGTCTCCACGTCTCCGTCGTTGCCGTGCGAGGCGGGGTGAGACGCTTGTTCCGTGTCGGCGAGCGCCGCTCGTCCCTTCGCGAGTTCGAGGCTCGCCGGTGTCCCGGTCTCGCCCGTGTCTCCGGCGTCGCCGTTCATGCCGCCGCTGCTCCCGCTCCCGTGGCGCCTCCCGCCGCTGTTTCGCTCCCGCCGGCGCCAAGCTCCCCGGTGCCGTCGCTGCCGGCGGCTCCGGTCGTTCCGCCCGCCCCGCCCGGCGCACACGTGCCGTCCGCGCAAGCGTCGCTCGCGCAGTCCTCGTCTTTTCCGCACGTCTTGCCGTCCGGGCAAGGCCCGCAGTCGCCGCCGCAATCTATGTCGCTTTCCACGCCGTTCACGCGCTCGTCGCCGCAACTCGGCGCGACGCAGCGATCGTCGTCGCATAGACGGCTCGTGCAGTCGTCGTCGATGATGCAGGCGTCGTTGACGTCGCAGCGCGGGCACTCGCCGCCGCCGCAATCGAGGTCGGTTTCCGGCTCGGCGAGTTCCCCGTCGGTACAGTGTGCGGCCTGACAGCGGTCGCTGTTGCACATGTCGATGAAGCAGTCCCCGGGCTCGTTGCAGTCGAGCCCAATGTCGCAGCGAGAGCATTCTCCTCCGCCGCAGTCGACGTCGCTTTCGACCCCGTTTTTGCGGCGATCCGTACAGCTCGGCTCCTCGCACGCCCCGGCGATGCAAGTGCCGGGGGCGCATTCGTCGTCGGTCGTGCATTCCGCGTCGACAGGGCACGCTTCGCACTGACCGCCGCAGTCGACGCCCGTCTCTTCGCCGTTCTTTCGGCCGTCGTCGCAGCTCGTCGTGTCGAAGGCGAAATCCGGAAGCGTGCACGAAGACGGCAGGACGGCGGACAGGGCCACCAGCGTTGCGAGACGGCTCGTCCAACTCATCTTCCAATCACCGCGCTCAAGCCTACCCAGCGCTGAAGCTCGGGGCCAAGGCTCCGTCCCCAAATGTCCCGCCCGCCGAGTTTGCT
This sequence comes from Polyangiaceae bacterium, assembly GCA_036393455.1. GTDB lineage: Bacteria > Myxococcota_A > Polyangia > Polyangiales > Polyangiaceae > DASWGX01. The sequence goes on along the minus strand of DASWGX010000285.1, from coordinate 4,114 downwards.
CGGTGCGAGGCTTCCCTACACCACGTGCGTGTTGCGTCGCTCCGTCTCGGGCGGCGTGTTCTCCAGGCAACAGTCATCGCCGAATCTATCGGACCGTCGTAAACGAGGTCGGCGCTCTCGCTCGAAAGTTGCAACGGGACGCAGCATGAACGCGATCGATGGAACGCGGACGTTCGCTGCGCTCCCTACGTGCGGCGCGGTGGCCAGCGGTGGCCCGCGCGCTCGAGCTCGTTCCTCAGCGCCGACGTTCGGTTGCGGGGCGCTGACGCCACCCCGACGTGCGAAGGCAGCGCCGCACCCGGCGCTCCCGGGCCTGAAGTCCCGCCGCCGCTCGGACGCGGTCCGGCGGGCCGTGCTCCCCCGCGCCGTCGCGGTGGTCACAGCGAAACGGCTGCCCGCCAGGCTGTCTCCGGCATCCGGCGGTCGCGGGATAGCCGCCTCTTGCGCCCTCGGAGCATTCGAGAAGCTGCGCCATCCCAGAGCCGTGCTGCGCCGCGCCCCGAGATCCGTGTAGAATCCGCCGCCCGTCCGGCGGGCCGGATTGGCCCTCGGCTGCCCTCCCAGATTCATGTCCGCAAGTTACTTCGACGTCGACGGCACCCTCGTCAGTACGAACCTGGTGCAGCCAACGCTCTATTACTTGATCAATCAGGGGACTCCGGTTCAGAGCGCGCTCAGGGTCGGGCGCGCGCTCTTGCGGGCTCCGAGCATGGCCGCGGCCGAGCTTCGGGATCGCCGCTTGTTCAATGAGCTCTTGTACAGCGCCTACCAGGGAATGAGCGAGGACCGAGTCCTCATTTTGGCGGAAGAGATTTTCTCCGACGTCATCCGCCCTTCGCTCTATCCTTTTGCACGCTCCTTGGTGGCGAGCAGTCTCGCGAACGGCCACCGTGTCGTGCTGATTTCCGGCGCGCTCGACTGCATCACCAAGTTGCTCGCCGAGCACCTCGGCGCACACGAAGTGATCGCCAATCGGCTCGAGTTCAAGGACGGCATCGCCACCGGCAAGCTGCTGAAGCCGGTCGTCGCCGGTCCTGAAAAGGCGAGGCTGATTCGCGAGCACGCCAAGAACAACGGCTTCGACTTGAACGACTGCTACGCGTTCAGCGACAGCTATTCCGACGTTCCAATGTTGAGCGTCGTCGGGCACCCTGCCGCGGTCAATCCCGATCGCCGCCTCGCCTTGCTGGCGAAGGCCTACAGTTGGCCTCGCTTCGATCTGACGGACCTTGCATGAGCCATCCCTGTGTCGTCACCCTGGAACGCGACAGCGCACCGCGCGTGCTGTTTGCCGGCGATCGCCTGATCGAGGTCGATTTGCCGGCGGGAACGCGCTGCATCTACCCGAAGCCGCCGCTCGCGGCGCTCCAGGATCCGCTGGCCGCGATTCGGTTTGCCCTCAATCACCCGCTCGATTCGGAGCCCCTCCACGCGAAGCTCCGGCCCGGGATGAAGCTCACCATCGCGATCGACGATATTTCGCTGCCGCTGCCGCCGATGCGACGGCCCGACGTGCGCGAACTCGTCCTGACGGCGGTGCTCGATCTTTGCGCCGACTACGGCGTCGACGACATCGAGATCATCGTGGCCACCGGCGTGCACCGCCGCATGAAGGCGAACGAAGTGCGCCACATCGTCGGGGACAAGATCTTCCACGCGTACTGGCCGAACCGGCTCTACAACCACGACGCGGAAGACCCGAACGGCTTGGTCGAGGTCGGGCGCACCGAGCACGGCGACGTGCTGGAGTTGAACCGCCGCGCCGTCGAAAGCGACCTGCTCGTCTACGTCAACATCAGCTTCGTTCCCATGAACGGCGGCCACAAATCGGTCGCCGTCGGCCTGTGCAACTACCGGAGCCTGCGCTCCCACCACAATCCGCAATCCATCCGCGGCTCCGACAGCTACATGGACCCGGCGCGCTCGCAGCTCGCGACGGACATCGGGCGCATGGGCAAACTCGCCCACGAAGCGCTCGATATCTTCACCATCGAGACGACGCTCAACAATCGCATGTTCGATCGATCGCTGGATTTCTTGATGAAGAACGAGGACGACCTCGGCGCTCGCGAACGGGCGATGCTGCGCGCCCTGGTCGTCTCGACCGGCAAGCTGCCGCAGTCCGCGCGCCAAGCGATCTTCGACAGGTTTCCGGCGCCGTACGGCATGACCGGCGTCTACGCGGGCGCCACCGAGGCGGTGCACGAAAAGACGTTGGAACGGTGCTTCGAACAGTACGCTGTGCCCATCGAAGGACAGGCAGACGTGTTGGTGATGGGGATACCGTACATCAGCCCGTACAACGTGCATGCGTTCCTCAACCCGCTTCTCGTGCAGGTGCTGGCGCAGGGGTATCTGTTCAACATGTATCGCGGCGTGCCGCTGGTGAAGCGCGGCGGAACGCTGATCATCACGCACCCGTGCACCGACAAGTTCGACCACGAACAGCACGCTCCGTACATCGACTTCGTGCATCGGCTGCTTCCCGAGACGCGGGACGCCGTCGAATTGCGCGAACGCTACGAAGAGAAGTTCGCTCGCGATCCCGCGCTGATTCAGATGTTCCGTACCGGGCATGCCTATCACCCGAGCCATCCCTTCTTCATGTGGTACTGGGGTGAGAACGGGCGCCAGCACGTCGGCCGGGTGATCGTCGTGGGAGCGGATAACGAGTACATCCCGAGCCTGCTCGGCTACGAAACCGCGCAGAACATGGACGAGGCGCTCTACCAGGCGCGGGGCGGTCAGGCGCGCTCGCTCGACATTACCCTCTTGCACGTCCCGCCGATCGTGATGGGCGACGTATCCGCGGGCGCCGCGCCGAGGCTCGCGTCGGGGAACGGCTCATGAACGAGCGATCGCAGAACGGCGTCGGAAACGGCGTGCCCGCCGGGCTCGAGCTTTCGTCGCTCTTCTCGGGAAAGCGCTTCGTCGTCGTGGGCGGCACCGGCTTTCTGGGCAAGGTCTGGTGGGCGCACCTCTTGTTCCACTTTCCGGAGCTCGGGCGGCTCTATCTCGTAGTTCGTCCCAAGAACGGCTACGACGCGGAGCAACGCTTCTGGCAGGAGATTGCGCGGAGCGAAGTGCTCGCGCCGATTCGGCAGCGGTACGGCGATGGCTTCGAAGCGTTCTTGCGCGAGAAGGTAACGCCGGTCGCGGGCGACGTGGTGCAGCCGCTCTGTGGTCTCGACGCCGATCTGCGCGCGGAGCTCTCAGGCTCCGTGCACGCCGTCGTCAACGTCGCGGGAGTGGTCGACTTCGATCCCCCGCTCGACGAGGCGCTCGAGGTGAACGCGTTCGGCGTGCAGAACCTGGTGGCGCTGGCGCGCGAGCTCGGAGAACTGCCGCTGCTTCACACCAGTACTTGCTACGTGGCGGGCTCGCGCACCGGCCACATCGAAGAAACCGATCCGCGGCTGTTCCCGTTCCCGCGCGCGGCCGAGCTCGAGCGCAGCCATTGGGACCCCGATCGCGAGATCGCCGAGTGTCAGGACGTGATTCAGCAGGCGCGGCATCGCTCGAACGACGCTTTCCGTCAGAGCCATTTCCTCGACGAGGCCAAGAACGCCCTGCGCGAGCGCGGCGCGCCAGCTCGAGGTAGTCCTCTGAAAGAGGAAGTGCAGCGGGTCAAACGCAGGTTCGTCGAAGCGGAGCTCGCCGATACCGGCATGGAGCGCGCCAAGTTCTGGGGCTTCCCGAACACCTATACGTACACCAAGGCGATCGGCGAGCAGATCGTGGCGGGCTCCGGGCTGCCGTTTTCGATCGTGCGTCCGGCGGTCGTCGAGTCGACGCTGGCGTTTCCGTTCCCCGGCTGGAACGAGGGCATCAATACCAGCGCGCCCTTGATCTACATTCTTCGACAGGGCGGCCTTCAGATCCCGGGCTCCGACAACTATCTGGATTTCGTGCCCTGCGATCTCGTGGCAGGGTCCCTGACGCTCGCGCTCGCGGAGCTCTTGGACGGCACGCAGAAGCCCGTTTACCAGGCCGGCACGAGCGACTCGAACCCGTGCACGATGCGGCGCTTCTTCGAGCTCAGCGGGCTCTACAAGCGCAAGTACTACCAGCGCACCGGCAAGGGCGGGGCGGTGGTGAGCTTCCTTCAGAGCCA
>DASWGX010000284.1:0-4029 GCA_036393455.1 Polyangiaceae bacterium | reverse complement strand
GGGGTCGTGCTGCGAAGCGCGACCTTTCACGGCCGCGACCTGTTCGCGCCGCTCGCCGCCGAGCTCGCCGCGAACGCCGTCGACTTCAGCTCGCTCGGGCCGGAAATCGAACCTGCGCCGGGCCGCTTGCTCGGGGCGGTGTCGGACGGTGCGGGCGTCCGCGGCAGCGTCGTTCACGTGGATCACTTCGGAAACCTCGTCACCGACATCGGCGCGGAGCTCCTCGCCGGCGGTCGCTGGTCGATCATCGTCGGTGACGTGCGGCTGGCGCTGGCGCGCACCTACGGCGACGTCGCGCCGGGCGCGCTCGTCGCACTCGTGAATTCGTTCGGGACCGTCGAGGTCGCGGTGCGCGACGGCAATGCCGCCGCACGGCTCGGCGCGCGGGAAATGACGCCCGTGCTGGCGCATCCCGCCGATTGACGGGGCCCTGTGCCGCCGACCTGCGCGGCGCGCGGGTTGGCGGACGCAGCGCCGTCGAGCATGCTTTGGAGATGCTCGCGCCCAGGCTGGTCGCCGTGCTCGTGTCCCTCGCCATCGCGAGCTGCGCGTCACCCGCGGCGCGTCCCGCCGTCGAAGCTCCGAAGCCGGCGCCATCGCTCGAGCAAGCCCAAAAAAGCGCGCTCGAGCGCGGCCTCGAAGCGCTCGAATCGAGCCGCTACGCCGAAGCCGAAACGGCGTTTCGCGCCGCTCTCGACGCTGCGGCCAATCGAGGTGGCGAAAGCACGGCGCGCGGGCGCGCCCTCGCCGGGCTCTCCGAAGTGGCATTGACGACCGGCCGTTATGCCGAAGCGGCGCGCTTGGCGCGAGAGCTCGCCGCCGTTGCCGCCGGCGCGCGCGTGCAGGGAGCGGTGCTCGAAGCGCGCGCCCTCGCTCGACAGGGGAAGATCGAGGAAGCCGAAGCGGTGGTTCGCCGCGTCGCGGAACGGCCCGAAGCGCGCAGTGCGCGGCTGCTTCTGGGCGAGCTTTTGTTGGAGCAAGGGCGGCGCGCGGACGCCGAGCCCGTGCTGATGACCCTCATCGAGGACTACAATCAGGAACGGATCGAGCCGAAAGACGCCGGGGCGCTGGCCGAGGTCGGCCGCGCCGCGGACCTCTTGAGAAGCCCCCGCGACGCCAACGACGCGTTCAACGAAGCCGAGCGGGCGGCGCCGGCCAACGAACAGCTCTTGCTGTACCGGGTCGAGCTATTTCTTCAAAACTACGATCCGGGTCACGCGGAGCAGGCGCTGGAGGAGCTGCTCGAAAAGGCACCGCACCATCCTCTCGCCAAAGTCCGGCTGGCGGAGGTTCGCCTTGCTCAGGCCCTCGACTTCGACGCCGCCGAACGACTGGCGCGCGAGGCGCTCGAGGTAAATCCGAACTTGCCGGAGGCCTACTTCGTTCTCGCGGGCGTCGCGCTCCGGGACATGGAAATCGAGGCCGCCGAAAGGTTGATCCGCTCCGGGCTGGCGTCGAATCCGCGCAACCTGGAGCTCTTCAGCTTGCGCGCGACCGCCCGCTTTCTCGCGGACGACGTCGCGGGTTTCGAGCGTGCGAAGCGCGAGGTGTTGCTGCTCAATCCGGAGTACTCGCGCCTCTACCAGATCGTGGGTGATTTCGCGGACTGGGAGCATCGCTACCGAGAAATCGTGTCGTTGATGCGCGAAGCCGTCGCGCTCGATTCCGAGGATGCGCGAGCGCTCGGCCAGCTCGGGCTGAATCTGATTCGCGCCGGCGAAGAGCAGCCGGGAGTCGACGCGCTCGCTCGCGCGTTCGACCTCGACCCCTACAACGTCCGGGTGTTCAACACGCTCGAGCTCTACGAAAAGACGATCCCGCGCGACTACCTGAGCGAGCGTCACGCGCAGTTTTCCATTCGCTACCCGAAGGCCGAAAAGGCCGTGCTCGAACGCTACGTGCCGGATCTGCTCGACGCCGCGTTTCGAAAATTCCAGCGCCACTACGGCTTTTCACCGAAATCGCCGGTAGGCGTGGAAATCTACGCCAAGCGCGAGCACTTCAGCATCAGAACGAGCGGGCTGCCGGCGACGGCGATTCAGGGTGTGTGCTTCGGCGAAACGCTGGCCACGCTCGCCCCGGGCGAAGAGAAATTCAATCTCGGGATGACGCTCTGGCACGAGCTCGCGCACGTGTTTCACATCCAGCTCGCGAACAGTCGCGTGCCGCGCTGGTTTACCGAGGGGCTTGCGGAATACGAGACGCTCATCGAGCGCAAGGAGTGGGCGCGCGAACAGGATCCCGAGCTCTTCGCGGCCCTGCGCGAAAACCGCTTGCCCAAGCTCGCCGACATGTCGCGCGCGTTCACGCGCGCCGAGAACATCGGCGACATCGCGATGGCGTACTATGCCTCCGCGCGCCTCGTGACGTTTCTCGCCGAACGTTTCGGTACGGAGCGTTTCCCCGCCATGCTCGCGGGATGGTCGAAAGGCGAGCGAACGCCCAAGGTGCTTGAGGACGTTCTCGGGCAGAGCGCGGACGAGCTCGATCGGGAGTTTCGCCGCTGGCTTTCGCGTGAGCTCGGCCGCTACGGCGAGCAGTTCGTTCCGCTGTCGCGGGGTGGACCGGTGGAAAAGGCCGAGGCACAGGCCAAGGCGAATCCCCGCGACGCGCGCGCACAAACGGGCTGGGCGCTCGCGCTCCTCGCCGCTGGTCAAGCCGGCGCGGCAAAAAAAACGCTGCGCCGCGCGCTCGCGCTCGATCCGAAGCAACCCGACGCGCGCTTCGTCGCCGCGCGCATCGCGAGCGCCGAAGGCGATCACGGCGCGGCGCGGCGAAGCTTGGAAGCGCTCGCCGCCGATGGTCACGACGGCTATGCCGTCGCCGCGGCGCTCGCGGAGGTGATGAGCGAGCTCGGGCGAACGGATGACGCTCGCCGTGCGCTCACGCAGGCCCGTGCCTTCGATCCGACGCAGTCGGCGCCGCTCTACGCACTCTTGCGCGACGCCGTCAAACGAGGCGACAAGAAGGCTCAGCTCGACTACGCACGCGCACTTGCAGAGCTCGAGCAACACGACCCCGGAATCTATCGGCTGCTGCTCTCCTTGTTGCTCGACGCCGGGCTGACGCAAGAGGCCGTCGTCTGGGGCGAGGCGGCCGTGTACGCCGACGTCGAGGGCTTCGAAGTTCACCGGTTGTACGCGCGGGCTCTCGCCGCCGAAGGCAAGCTCGACAAGGCTCTGTACGAGCTCGAGAGCGCCGTCGCGTGCCGGGCTGGCCCAGAGGATCTCGGCGAGGCGCACGCCGAGCTTGCCGAGCTCCTGGTCCGGCGCGACGAGCGTGAAAAGGCTCGCGAGCACGCGAAAAAGGCGCGTGAGCTGGCTCCGAACCACGCTCGGGCTCGGAAGCGGCTCGAAGCCAGCGGGCTCTAGCGCCGGTTTGGGCGCGGGCACTCCAAAGCTCGGACCAGGGTACTAGCCGCCGTCTTCGCCGTCCTTGGGTGAACGCAGACCGAGAGCGCGAGCTTTCTTGTAAAGGTGGCTGCGTTCGAGGCCGAGAGCGCGCGCCGTCGCCGCCATTTGGCCGCCGTGATGCGCCAGCGCTTCCTCGACGATGCTGCGCTCGGCCTGCTCGGCGAGGACCCGGAACGGGACGCCAGGTCGGTAGAGGCCCACACTGCCCGGCGACCCTGCCATGCCGAGGGCGCGCTCCACGTCGCGCGCGTCGATGGTGTCCTCGGGATTGAGGATGACCAAACGCTCGACCAGGTTTCTGAGCTCGCGCACATTGCCGGGAAACGCGTGGCCGGCCAGCGTTTGGAGCGCGTCGTCGGTCAACTTGGCCGCGGGGCGAGCGTTGGCTTGCGCGAAAAGCGGCAAGAAGTGCAAGGCAAGGCCGGGAATGTCGTCGCGCCGCGCGCGCAGCGGCGGGATGGGAAGCGGCACGACATTCAGGCGGTCGTAGAGGTCGGCGCGAAAGTCGCCCGCGTCGCAGGCCGCGACGAGATCTCGGTTGGTCGCGGCAATGACGCGGACGTCCACGACGACCGTTTCGCTGCCTCCGACACGCTCGATCTCGCGCTCTTGCAGC
>DASWGX010000283.1:0-7233 GCA_036393455.1 Polyangiaceae bacterium | reverse complement strand
CGCCATGCGCGGGTAGACGGAACTGTCCCTGCATGGATTCAATTCCGTTGCGATTCATGGAGACAGGACACTAGGGCCGTGCAGGAGAATTCTTCGTCGAAGGGCGCGAAGGTGCGCGCCGCGTGCGCCAGCGTCGCCGCGAAGTCGAGCGCGGCGGAGGTGGTCTTGGCCATCGCGTAGCGAACGCCCGTGTCCTCGTTCGGCATCGTGTCTTCACCGGGAAAGTCTTCGGTGACCAGCATGTGGTGGACGCCGCCGTCCCCCGGATCTTGCATGGCGAGCATCCATTCGAGGTTGTAGCGAGCCTCGTTGAGGACGTCGGGAGCTTCGTTGCCGCTCTCGGGGATGCGCGTCGAGAGATCGTCGAGCACGTCCGCATGGTGATCATACGCGAGCAAGAGCGTCGTCGTCGCGATGCTCGAGCTCACGATGTACTTTCCGTAGTCGCCCGCGTCGTACCAGCCGCCGGGCGCGCTGAACGTGTTGCCCGCGGGGCGGCTCGCGGAGCCGGCCGTCGCGTGCACGACGACGGACGTATCCGGGTGGCCCGCGGGGCGCGCGTAGGCGTCGGCGTGGGCCGCGGCGAGCGCCTCCGAGGCTCGGTTGAAGTAGTACGCCTTGACGAGGCCTCGGGTAAGGTCGGACAAGAGGTCGTTCCTGACGGCGAACGTCTCGGAGACGTCGTCGCCTACCCTGAGGTAGTAGGTGCCGGGGTCCGAGAGCTCGGAGAAGTCCGCGAGCTTGGCGCTCTCGCCGGCGGGAGCCCAGCTGCCGGCGGCCGACAGGGAATCGGTAAAGACGGCGTCACCGCTCGCGGCTTCGACGACGGAGAACGACGTCTCGCTGCCGCCGACCACGACGGCGCGCTTCGGGCCGTCGCTGAAATACCCTAGCTGATTGAGCCTGAGGTCGGGCGAGGCGGTGAGGGAATCGGCAACGAGAGCGACGCGATCGATGGCGAAATTGAACGAGCCTACGGCGGGGTGAAATTCGAGCGCGCGCACCCTCGTCAAGTCGCCGCTCAGCGCTTGACCCCAGCCCTCTTGCACGAGGTCGTCGAACGCTACGTCGTGGCGCCGGAACTCGCCGTCGAGCGTGATGGTGGCGCCCAAAAAATCCCTGCATGGACCGTAGGTTTCATCGCAGAGGCCGCCGTCGGAAATCGGAATGCCCTCGAGCGTGGACAACTTCAGGCGTAGCGCGAGGCCCGGCGTTCCCGCCGCCCAGACGCTGACGCCCGTGAAGGTGACGTCGGGCTGGAAGGAGACGTCGTACACGCCGGCGCTTTCGCCTTCCGGGTGGTTCAGAGACGCGGCGAGCAGCGCCGTCGTTTCGTCGGCGTCGCGGTTGCCGCTCACTTCCACGGCGTAGTCCGTGCCGGTGGTGACGATGGTCGGCTCCGAGATGCTGCCGTCGGGAACGCCGATCGTGAACCAACCCCCGCTGCGGCCGTTGACGGCGAGGAGCCCGAGATCCCCGTCGGCGAAGTTGTCGATGTCGTCGAGCGCCGCGGCGGTGCTTTCGGCCGCATCGCGGCCGTCGAACGGCGCGGGTTCGGCTTTCGCAAGGTCGGGAGCGTCGGCGACGCCGCGGACGCCGCACGAGTTCGTGGGAGGCTCCGGCTCGGTCCCCGCTTCGCAGCTGGCGCTGCCGCCGCTGGCTTCGCAGACTCCGTCTTCGCAGCTCCGGTACGGTTCTTCCGCGCTGCCGTCGGCGTTGCACTCGACGATGTCCACGCCGTCGCAGGCCTGCGCGCCGGCGATGCAGACGTCGGGCTCGCACTCACCGGTGGCGCTGCAGTAACTACTTTCGTCGCAGTCTCCGGCGTCGAGGCAGTCCACGCACGCGCCGAGCTCATCCTGGCACTGGGTGCCGCTCTCGCAATCGTCGCTGTCCTCGCACGCGTCGCGACAGCGCTCCCCGATGCACGTCTGTTCGTCGCCGCAATCGCCGTCGTCGACGCATTCGACGCAGCGCTCCGTCTCTTCGTTGCAGACCTGATTCGTCGGGCAATCGTCGGGCTCGTTACACGGAACGAACCCGATGCAGGTATTTCCGATGCATTCCTGCTGCTCGTCGCAGTCGCCGTCGGCGACGCACTCCACGCACGCGCCGAGCGCTTCACTGCACACGTCGCCGTCGCAGTCCTGCTCGTCTTCGCACGGCGTCAAGCCGGTTTCGCCGTCGCACGGAGGTTCGTCGCAAGTGTCGAACGCGTTGCCGGAGCCGCACGAGGCGGGCAGGGCCGACGCCCACAGAAGTGCGAGCCCTCCCGACCCCGCTCTGATCCATGCCGCGATCCCCCTTGGCGTACGATCTCGGTCCATTCCCACGCGGCTTTCCCTTCCCTGGGTTCGGGCGAGCTCCCGCTCGCGCCCCGACAGTATGCTCGAACGCGCGGGTTTCGGCCAACCACGGGGTAAAAAGGCTTGTCCCGGCCGGCGGCTGAACCCAAGCAAAGCGCTATCCACGCGGTGGGGTGGGCCGACTCGGGGTTGAACCGAGGACCAACGGATTAAAAATCCGCTGCTCTACCGACTGAGCTATCGGCCCGGACGAGCCCGGGGGATAGCACAAGTCGAGCGGGGCAGGGGACCCGCGACGCGCCTCGCGGTGGCCGCCTGGTACCACCCGGACGCTTACTTCGATCCTTGGCAACTCAAGGTCGGCCGATTCGGTCAACGCCGTGTCTTGGGCTGTGCTTGGTCGAGCGTCGCCGTCGCAGCAAGGCGGCATGCAACGCGGCGGGGTGACGGGTTCGTCATCGCAGTCTGATTCCCCCATCCGCCTCACCGGCGTCGCCCTGTCGCAGGACGGCGGCGATCTGAGCGTCGATGCCCTGAGCTTTTTGAAACAGTGCCGCGCCGCGTTCGGTGAGCTCGACGCCGCGAGAGTGACGCACGAAAACTTTGCACGCGAGTTGCTCTTCGAGTTGTTGGACGTGGCGGCTCACGGTGGGCTGGCTCGTCGCGAGCTGTTGGGCGGCCTTCGAGAACGACCCGGTCTTGACGACCTCGAGGAAGCTCTGGAGCAAGGTCCAATCCATGTCCTTGGGCTATTCAAGCATGAATGGCAGGTCCAGACTTTTCCGCAATGGTAGAAGCGCAGAGGCTCTGCCAAGTTTCGGAGCGAAACGAAGGTTCGGCTCGCGTATTGCATCGAGTCTCGAGGAACGTTGCAACGAGCCCTTTGATCGGAGGCCAACATGGAAGCCGGAAATAGTGAAGGACAGCGCGTCTTGGTGATTGGGGCCAGCGGGTCGTTCGGTGGAGCGGTGACGCAGGAGCTCGTGGCGCGAGGCTGGGACGTGGCCTGCCTCAAGCGTCCCCGAGGCAGGCCGATCACGATTCGGGGTGTGTCGGAAATCACCGGCCATGCCGGAAATGCCGCGGATGTGGAGCGAGCGGCGCGCGGCGCGAGCGTCGTGGTGCACGGGCACAACGTTCCGTATCCCGAGTGGCCGGAAAAGCTCGTGCCGGTCGCACAAGCCATTGCGAGCGCCGCGGAACGCGCCGGGGCGTTGCTCGTGTTTCCGGGGAACGTCTACGGGCTCGGTCCGGACTTCGGCGCTCCGCTCGCGGAGGACTGCCGGCACGAGGCGCCCAGCAAGAAGGGCCAGCTCCGAAATCGCGTCGAAGCCGTTCTGGAGCGTTCGGGTGCGCGCGTGCTCACCGTGCGCTGCGGCGATTTTTTTGGCGCGCACGCGCGAAATACTTGGTTTCACGAGCTCACGAAGAAGGTGGCGCGCGGCGGCGCTCTGCGCGATCCGGCGCCGGCGGGTGTGCCGCACGAGTGGGCTTACCTGCCGGACGTGGGAAACATCGTGGTCGATCTGGTCGAGCGGCGTGACGCGCTCGCACCGAAAGAGACGTTCCACGTGAGCACGCACCGGCTCACTTCCGCGGAGCTCTTCGAAGCCATCAACGCAGAGCTGCCGCGGCCGGTACCGGTCAAGCGTTTCCCTTGGACGGCGGTGAAGTGGCTCGGCGTCGTGGTGCCGTTCCTGCGCGAGCTCCAGGAGATGAAGTACCTCTGGGACGAGCCGGTGCTGCTCGACGACACGAAGCTCCGCCGCTTCCTTCCCGGCTTCCGCCCGACGCCCCTCGGCGCGGCGGTGCGGCAAAGCCTGGGTCTCGAAGCGCCCGTGGCGCCGGCAGGGATGCCCGCGCCGTCGCGTGCGTGACCGCCGCACTACCAGGCCGGATTGTTGAGCCGGATTGTTGAGCCGGATTGCTGAGCCGGATTGCCCGGGCTAGAGCTTGCCGGCGGTGAAAGAGGCTCCCACGAATCGTGGTCGCGAGCAGGGCGAAAAGCGAGTGCGGCTCGTCGCGTTGGACGTCGACGGCGTCTTGACCGACGGCAGCCTCTACTACACGGAAGCGGGCGAAACGTTGAAGCGCTTCAACGTCAAAGACGGTCACGGTGTTCGCCTCTTGATCGAAGCGGGCGTGAACGTGGCGGTGGTGAGCGCGCGAAGCTCGGGCCCGCTCGAGCGCCGGCTTTCCGAGCTCGGCATCGAACACGTGCGCCTGAACTGCCGCGAAAAACTTGCGGGCCTCGCCGAAATCATCGCCGAGCTGGGCGTCGATCTCGACCAGGTGTGCTTCGTCGGCGACGATCTCCTGGATGTTCCGGTGCTGCAGGCGGTCGGCTTCGGAGTGGCCGTCGCGGACGCGCACCCGCGAGCCAAGGCCGTGGCCAAGCTCGTCACCCGCGCTGCCGGCGGCCAGGGAGCGGTGAGGGAAGTCGCCGACTACATCCTTTCGCGGCGCCAGGCGCTGGAAGCGTTCGGAGTCATCGTGCCGGCGCGCTACGCCTCGACGCGTTTGCCGGGCAAGCCCTTGCGCAAGCTCTGCGGCAAGCCGCTCGTCTTGCACGTGCTCGAGCGCGCGCAGCGGAGCGCCGCCGCGTTCGTGGTCGTGGCGACCGACGACGAGCGCGTCGCAATCGCCGTCAGAGCCGCGGGCGGCGAAGCGGTGATGACGTCGCCCGAGCACGCCTCCGGCACCGACCGGCTCGCCGAGGTCGCGCGCCAGCGCGGCCTTTCGAACGACGACATCGTCGTCAACGTACAGGGCGATGAGCCCTTGCTCGACCCGGCGCTGATCGACCGCGTTGCCGCGGCGCTCTCGGCCTGCCCCGCGGCCGGCATCGCGACGCTGGCGACGCCTTTCTCGGACTCGAAGGGCCTTTCCGATCCGAATCAGGTCAAGGTCGCGGTCAACGCAGCGGACATGGCGCTCTACTTCAGCCGCGCTCCCATTCCGTGGGTGCGTGACGGCTTCGACACCGGCCGAACGCGGCCTCCCGCGCCGGGCAACGACCTCTTTCTCCGCCACATCGGCGTCTATGCGTACCGCGCGGGCGTGCTCGCGAGGCTCGCCGCCGAAACTCCCGTGCCCGTTGAACAGGCGGAGGAGCTCGAGCAGCTTCGCGCTCTTTGGCTCGGCATCGGCGTGCACGTCACGCGCGTCGCGGAACCGCATTCGCGCGGCGTCGACACCGAGGAAGACTTGAGAGCCGTCGAGGCGATACTGGGCGGAAACGGCTGACCCGCCCGCGGCGGCGTGAAGAGCTTTTCGAGCTCAGCAGCTGGCTTCGATCATCCCGGGCGCGTCGCTCGGAACGGTGTTGTAGGATGCGCCCGCTTGAAAGCGGCTCGCATCTGGTTCGTCGGCGCCTGTATCGGCGTTCTGCTGCTCGGCGGTGCATCCGTCGCCAGGGCGCAACGCCGGGCCGACGTTCCGGCGTCCGACCCAGCGGAGCGCGGTCCCGCCGCGAAACGACCTCCGCCGGATCCGACGGCCGAGCTCGTGCGCCGGCTCATGACCGAGGGCTCCGAGGACGAAGATCTCGCATGGCTGTATTCGAACGCGGACGAGTACTCGCCGTCCGAGCTCACCGGCGAACCGATCCCGGTTCCGGCGTTCCCCGAGCGGGGTGAAGGCTCGCCGCGAGAATGGGACCCGCGCTGGCAAAAGTTCGGCCTCGCCAATTACCTGCTGACGGGGGTGGGCCTCGCCGTGAACATTGCATCCTCGGCGATTCCCGAGGCGCCCGATCGCTGGCGTAGTCAGAACTCCCTGGACGAGTGGGGCAGAAGAAACCTCGGCTACGACGACTACGAGTCGGGACGCTGGGCGCGCGATCTGAGCGATGTGCTCACGTCGCTCAACATGGCCTATCCGGTTCTGATCGATGCTTTGGTGGTCACCTACTGGTACCGCCAGAGTCCGGAGCTCGCCGAGCAAATGGCGCTCATCAGCGCCGAAGCCGCGGCCGTTGCGGCGCTGCTGCAAGGCCCGGTTTCCGGTTTTACGAGTCGCGAGCGACCCTACGGGCGCGATTGCGGCACGAAGATTCCCGCCGACCTCGACGATTGCGCGCAGGTGAAGCGCTACCGAAGCTTCTTCAGCGGACACACGTCGATGGCGTTCGCGACCGCGGGCGTCACCTGTTCGCACCACTTGACTCATCGTGTCTTCGGCGACGCCGCCGCGGACGGCATCGCCTGCGGCGCGGCCATGCTCAGTGCCGGTACCGTCGGAGCGATGCGCATCGTGGGGCGCCAGCACTACGTCACGGACGTGCTGGCGGGCGCGGCCATCGGCACCTTGAGCGGCATCGGCGTGCCGTGGCTCTTTCACTACGGCCCGGTTGCGCGCAGCGGCGCCGCGTCCGACTTTCACGTGACCCTTCGGCCCATGGCGAACGGAATCTCCGTCGGAGGAGGCTTCTGATGCGCCGGTCTCTCGGCTCGTGGCTGCTTCGCGCGGCCCTTGCTCTGGGCCTGCTCGCGGCGCGCCCGGCCGCGGCTGCGGAGCCTCTCGGCTTCCAGGTGCCGACGCCCACGCCGCCGGCAACCGGCGGCACCGACCAGGCCGTGGTGGCTCGCTATTGGGAGCTCGGCCGAACCCGGCCCTTCATGGCGACCACGCTCGACGCGGGCATCGCCTACGTCAGGCCGCGTTTCGCCGCCGGCTATGGCAGGCCGTTCTGGTCGTGGATCGGCGTCGAAGCGCAGCCCGTGGTTTCGCTCGGCGGACTCGGTCACTACGTCGGCGCCGCGCTCGCGGTGCCCGGCCTCACGCTGCGCGGCGGCGCCCGCTACTTCTATCCCTTCTCGCGGTCTTTCCAGCCGCCGCAAGAAAGCTATACCCGCACCGACATCGAGCTCTTGCGCGGCCCTAAGGCCGATTACCTCTCGTTCGAAGGCGAGCTCACGGCCACCAG
>DASWGX010000282.1:0-31415 GCA_036393455.1 Polyangiaceae bacterium | reverse complement strand
GACACTGGCGTCGAAGGCGCGTCGTCGGAAGCGCGCCGGGGCGCGGCTGCCGGAGCCAATGCTCCGAGCGGCGTGCCACGCGGCGCGACCGACGGCGTGGGAGGCATGGCGCGCGGCGGAGGGGGGATGGCGCCGGGAGGGCGCAGCGTTGCCGTGGGAGTGACGCGCTCGGTCTCCATCAGCGTCGGCATGGGCACGCGCCGCGCCTCGGAGGACGCGGCGGATCGCACCACGACACCCTGCGGCCCGGATGGCACCGGCGTTTCTAGCGCCGCGCGGGCTGTCGACTGCGGCAACGCGGGCGGCGGCGCCTCCGAGGCCTGCGGCGCCGGGAAGCGTTCGGGCCTGCGGCTCTTTTCGGGCAGAGCCGTTCGAAGCTCGCCCACGACGCTTGCCGGAAGCCATTCGGCCCACCCCGCGCGCCAGACCTTGCTGTCCGGGTCGAGCTCGCCGGATGACAGGGCGGCAACGAGCTCCCAGTCGCTGAGCTCGGTAGGGCCACCCAGCGCGATGACCTGCCAGGTCTTGTCGTTCGTGGTCTTGCTCATCCCGCGGTCTCGAGCCGCCGAATTATGCACGATTGATGAGCTCGGGGTGGTGATTCGTCCTTGGCGTCGATGTCGGTGTCGAAGCGTTCGGCGCGAGCGACGGCCACGACGGCCGTCACCGTAAGGCCGGCACCCCGCAGGGCGGCTACGCACGCGCGGGCCGTGGCGCCGGTCGTGACGACGTCGTCGACCAAGAGCACGCGGTCGGGCAGCGGTTTCGGCACTCGTCGTACCCGGAAAACGCCGGTCAAGATGGCCTGCCGAGCGCTGCGATCGAGCGAGGCCTGGGAGCGCCCGGGGCGACTCCTCGCGAGCAAGCGCGCGTGTGCGGCCAACCCGAGCCGGCCCCCGAGCGCCCGCGCCAGGAGCGCCGCTTGGTTGTAACCTCGTTCGACCAGGCGCGCCGGATGAACGGGCACGGGTACGAGCGCGGTTCGTTCGTTCGCCAGCGGCCGCACCCACGGCTCGAGCAGCCGCGCGAAGGCGAGAGCGAGGCTCGCATCGCCGGCGTACTTGAAGCGCCGCACCGCTTCGGGGACCGGCGACTCGTACCGCGCCGCACACACGAGCTTCACGCCGTCGAGGAGCGCGGCCGAGGGCGACCTCACCGATGCCGCACAAGCGTCGCACCACGGTGATTCCACGTCTCGCTCGTTCTTGCACGCCGGGCAGTCGCGCGCCGCGGCCAGCGACAGAAAGGCCCGCCTTGCTAGGTCCCAAGCGCGTTCGGCCCGCGGCATGCCGCTCTCATCGAGCGGTCCGCGCCGAAGTTTCGGCGTTTGTTGGCGTCGGCGAGAGCCGGGCTCAGGCGAGACCGAGCAGCTTGTTCATGGAGAGCTCGTCGGCGGGTGTGAACGCGTAGCGGTCGAAATCCGAGCTTTGCACCCAGCGGAAGGCGTTGACGTTCTTCTCCGTGGGCTCGCCGCCCGCGAGCTTGCATTCGTAGAGATAGAGGTCCACGACGTAGTGCTCGTACGGGTGGCTCACGAAGCTGACGAGCTGGCCCGGCTTGATGTCGACGCCGAGACGATGGGTCACCTCGCGCCGAAGGGCGTCCGCGTCGCTTTCGCCGGCCTCGACGCGGCCGCCCGGAAACTCCCACAACAAAGGCAGAACGGCGGTTGGGCGTCGCTGAGTGATGAGGTAACGGCCCTCCGATTCGATGACGGCCGCGACCACGCGAATCGTGCGCTGGTTTGTGGTCATGCCAGAGGAACGACGCGAGTCAAGCGTCGATGCGGAACAGCTGTTGGCCCATCAGGAGCACGTCGCCCGGGAGCACTTGGTGCTCGGCGCGCAGCCGCAGAAAGGTACCGTTCGAGCTCCCGACGTCGGTCAAGTACATGCCTCCGTCCGGCCCTTGCGCGACGCTGCAATGCAGACCGGAGACATAGCCGTCTTCCGAAAACAGAATGTCGCCGCGTTCGCGCCCGAGGTGGACCCCACGTTCCGGCACCGGAAAAGAATTGCCCGTCGTGTCGCGGCCGATCACCAGCGCCAGGCGACCGACGTAGCCCTTTGCGGGGCTTCCGAAGCGCTCCACGCCGTCGGCGCTCTTTCCGAGTGGCTTGAGAGCTTCGAAGCGAATGATCTCCTGCCCGATGCGAAAAACGTCGTCGTACTCGATGTGGTAGCTCTGATTGGGCCTGAGCTTCACGTAGACGCCGTTCAGCGAGTCTTCGTCCTTGACGAAAAGGTCGCCGCCGCGTCGCGAGAAGGTTGCGTGCCGTGGCGAAAGATAACTGTCACCGGCAAAAATCGCGCCCGTGTCGCGACCGAGGGTTACCGTGGGAGAGTCGGGAAGCGTGTAGCTGCCCGCCTCGGTGCCGTCGGCGCGCAGCGCAACCAGGACGGTACCGCCTGCCGCGGCGGGCCCTGCCGGCGCGGGCCGCGCAGCGGCCGGCGCGATCGACCGGGCCAGGTTGTAGCCGCACGAGGCGCAGAACTTGTTGCTCGGCGCGTTGGGCTGACCGCATTGGGGACACGGTGCCGTGCCGGCCGGCGCCGCCGACGGCGAGACGGCTGCGGTCGCGCCGCCGAGAGGCCCTGCCGGCGCGGGCTGCGCCGCTTGAGCTGCCATCGGTCCCGGTTGCGGATGGAACACCGTGCGCGAGCCGTCTTCGGCGGGAGCGGGGTTCTGCGGCGCTTCCTGAGCCGGTACCCCGTGCGGCGGAGTCTGAGGCGAAAACGGTTTCGGAGCGTTCTCCCGAGGCAGCTCGGCTCCACATCCAAGACAGAACTTGTAGTGGTCCTGGTTCTCCTTGGCACACTTGGGACACGTGATCACAATCGGCCTCCCTGAGGGACGTCGGCGCACGGTAGCCCGCCGCCCGGGCGAGAGCAAAAGCGCGTAGCCGCGCGATTATCCACGCCCCCCATTTTGGGTCAAGGTGTGACGAATCGAAGGCGCACCGGACGGTTGGCTGCTTTGGTCGGCCCCGCCGGCCGGATTGCCGCCGGTCGATCGGCAACGGGGTAGGCTCAGCCGCGAGGCGCCAGCCTGCCGAGTGCTTCTCGAAGGACGTCGCTGAGCGGCGCCGTGCCCAGGCGGTCGGAGACGGCTTTGACGGCGGCTTCGGCTTCGGCCGCACGGTAGCCCATGTTCGTCAGCGCTCCCACCAGGCGGTCCTCGTCGCGGCGGGGCACACCGCGCGTTTCATCCGTCGGGACCGGGAATTTGCCCTTCAGCTCGAGCACCAAGCGCTCGGCGGTCTTCTTTCCTATGCCGGGGACCTTGGTGAGGCGCGCGACGTCGTTTTCTTGCACCGCGCGTGACAGATCCGTCACCGCGAGCGCGCTCAGCACGGCGATCGCGGTACGCGGGCCAACGTTCGGAACACCGATCAACAAGCGAAACACGCGGCGCTCGAGCTCCGAGGCGAAGCCGAAGAGCTCGAGCACGTCTTGTCGCACGAGCGTGTGCACGGACAGCGTGATCTCGCCGTCCTCCGTTGCGGGCGCCCGGCCGAGGGCGCCGAGCGGGATCACGAGATCGTAGCCCACGCCGCCGACGTCGAGGGTGACCGAGCCGAGCGGCTCTTCGTTCGTCACTCTTCCGCGCAGCCTTCCGATCACGATCGCAGCCCTGTCACGATGTTTCTCGGCCGTAAAGCGGCAAGCCGGTCGCGCGTCCGAGCTTCGCCGGGTGTTCCCGCTTCGGGCCGCGCCGTGCTACTCGTTCACACCGATGCAAGCTCGCTCCCTGGGTTCGTTTCGTGGCGCTTGCGCTGCCTTGCTCGCGGTCGCGTGCGGCGGTTCGGCGTCCGAGACACCTCCGCCCTTGCCTCCCGACCCGAACCAGGTTTCCCGGTCCGGGCCAGCTCCGTCACCGGGTGCTTCCGACACCGAGACGCCGCGGGAAAAGCGGGCGGGGGACGCCGGCGCGCTCGGCCCGGCGTCTCGCGGCGATGGCTCCCAGGGAGCCGAGCGGGGCGAGCCCCCGGCGGAATGACGCGAGCTTCCGCCATCGAGCCGGGGACGTCGCACGCCGTCAGAAGTGTCCGCTCAGAGAAAACCCGGTTTGCCTCGGGCCCACGACGGGCACGACGTCCACGGCGGCGACGGGACTGAGGCGCAAGGACGCCACCGGCCTGCTCGTGGGTTGCACGAAGTACCAGATGACGCCGGCGCCAGCGACCACCAGGCCGGCAATACCGATGTAACCGCCGACCTGCTTGCGGCTGCGAAGGGCGTTGGCTTCCTGGCTCAGCACTTCGCCCTCGATGGTTCGTCCCTCCACGACCGTTGTCTGGCACATGCGATTCTCACAGAAGGGGGAGCCTGGTACTCCCTCCACTTCTTCCACGTACGGCTTGAGGTCCGAGTTGGCCGGCGAGTAGATGACGAGGAGGCCCACCGCGGCAATGCCTACGCCAGCTCCCGCCACGATGAGCGGCACGAAGGAGCGCTTTCCCGACGGCGTGTCCACCGGTTCCTGCACCGGCTCGTCCGGAGCCTCCCTCGGCGGCAGTGGGTCCTCGCCGGCGGGTGCCTCCGTCGACGTCTCGGCCGGCTTTGCCGGTGGCCCTTCCTGGTCGAGCTGCCGGTTCAGCACTTCGATGCGCCGAGTGATCTGGTCGCGCTGGGGTGTGTCGGTTTGGCGAGCCAAATAGGTTTCGAGCGCCACTACGGCTTGCCGCTTGTTGCCCGCGAGCTCATAGCCGCGCGCCAGGTTGAGCAGGAGCGCCGTGGCGGTGCAGTCGCGCCGGAACGCGTCTTCCCAATAGAAGATGGCGCGGCCATAGTCCGCTTCATTGAAGGAGGCTTGTCCCGCCTGGAACGCCCCCTTCGCCGCGCCGACGTCACCTTCCGTCGGTTCGCGAGTGCATTCGGCGTACGGCTTGACGTCCCCCTGTGCAAAACCGTTGCTCCCGGCCAAGCCGAGCACGCTCGCCAACAACCACCCAAAATACCGTGCGCGCATCGATCTCAGGTTTCCTTAGTTTGGCTCGTGCTTCAAGGGAGCGCGGTTCCAACGAACGCCGAACGGCACGAAGCGGCCGTTCGACACCGGGCGACTCGACACCGGGCGACCCAGTCGCCGCCGGCTAGCATAGAGGGTTCGGGCAATCGAGCTCAATGTTTGTGCATTCGGCGGTGCACTAGGGCTGTGCACTAGGCCGGGTCGAGTCCGGTATTTCAGCGACTCGCTCGCGACTCGCAAGTTCCGGGAGCTTCGCGTCGGGTGTTCGAACCCCGCGCCAAGTACCCAGCCGCCGGCGTGAACGAGTCGGCCGGCAGGCCCGCGCGTAGGGTCTGCTCGGCGCCGGGATGCGACCCCGGCCCCCGGCGCCGAGACTCGTTTGCGTTTAGCGGCACACGCGGCTTGTGTCACAAGCCTGTCCCGGGCGATGTTTGGCGCAGTGACGGCCGCGCGCATGACTCGATCACGGGGGTCCCTGCTGGTAGCGCTCTTGATGCTCGCGCTAGCCGTGCTCCTCGCGATGTCGAGCGCGACCGCTCAGGGCGACTCGAAGGGCCTTGCGCGCAAGCTGGAGCTCATCCGAGAACAGATGGAACAGGGACAGGCGCTCTACCTCAAGGGCGACTATTCGGGTGCCGCCAAGACCTTCGAACAAGGGTTCCAGCACAGCCCTTACTCGGCGTTTCTGTTCAATGCGGGTGTCTGCTACCAGAAGCTCACCGACTACGAAAACGCGCTCGGGAAGTTTCGACAATACTTGACGGTCGATCCCGAGGCGCCGGATACCGAAAAGGTTCGCGAACGCATCGCGGCACTGGAAGCGGCGCTGGCCGAGGCGGCGGCGGCGGAAGCAGCGGCCGCAGCAGCAGCCGATGCTGGAGACGCGGGAGACGCCGCCCTCGACCTGGATGCCGGAGACGCGGCGCCCACGGATCTCGACGCCGGCGTCCCCGAAGCCGGCGTCGTTCTGCCGCCGCTCGGCACCGACGACGACAGCGCGATGAAATCGCTCGTGGTCATCGAAACGGAGCCGGAGGGGGCGCCCCTGACGTTGTACGCACGCACGTCCGACGCCGCCAAGCCGTTCGCGGTGGGCGGCGAGAACCCCGGCTGGCAGGCGATCGCGTCGCGCCGCTCGCCGACCAACCTGACGCTCGACGTGGGCCGCTATCACATCGTGGTCGAAAAGTACCGCGACTTCAACGTGAGCGAGACCGACATCGACGTCGCACCCGGTCACGTTCACCACTTCAAGGCCAACTTGTCGCAGGGCGCGTTCATGGCGTTCCTGCGCGTCTCGTCCAACGTTCGCGGCGCGTACATCTTCCTCGACGACGAGAAGGGCGCCGGTCTGCCCTGGGGTAACGTTCCGCACGGCGAGCTCGTGGCGCCCGGCAAGCACAAGTTCCGCGTCGAGGCGCCCGGTTTTCAACCGCTGCTCGACGAGATAGAGCTCCAGGCCGGAGAGCAAAAGGAAATGCAGGCCAAGCTCGAACGTGTCGACTACGGCTTTCTTCGCATCGACTCGGAGGCGCCCGAGATTCGAGTGAGCCTCGACGGCAAGCCGGTCGGCGGCTGGCGTTCCGGCGAAACGCCGCTCGACGTTCGAGCCACCGCGGGGCAGCACACGCTCACCGTCACCGGCGAAGGACGCAAGACGTTCAACGGCCCCGTACGCGTGCTCGGCGGCTACGTGCTGCCGGTTCGAGTCAAGCTCTACCCGAAGTACCCGCGCGGCGCGGCGTGGACGCAGGCCATTTTCAGCGCCGCCTTCATCGGCGCCGGCATCTATCTCGGCACCGAGTCCAACCAGTTGCACGACGAGCTCGAGGCCGATCGAGAGGCAGGCGTGCTCGAAGAGGGCGATGGTCGTGTGACGCTCGGGCGCTGGTTTTCGATTGGCGCCAATGCGAGCTTCGTCGTCGGCGGCGTGCTGGCAGCCGTCTCGACCTACAACTTCGTGAAAGATCCGATCCCGGAGTCGCGCTATTCGACCAAAGAACCGCTCGACTTCGACGATCCGCGCAAGGCTCGGCCCAGCGCGCTGGTTTCCCGCCGTCGCTCGAATCGCGCCGCGGCGCTCCGGAAAACCCCCGCACCGGCGCTTCGGGTGGCCCCCTCGGTAGCCGAACAGGGCGGCGGGCTCGTCGTCGGGGGTAGCTTCTGATGCGTCACTGGGCACGCTTGAGTCTCGTGGCAGCGGCCGTGCTCGAGCTCGGCTGCAGTTGGCAGCGCTTCGACGAGGTTTCGGAGAACGCGCCCATCGTTCTGCTCAAAAAGCCGAACAAGCTCGAGTCGGGCTTCGGAGTTTCGCTGGCGACCGCGACGCTGGACGACCAAGTGCTCGTGCTGTCGACCGGCTCGGCTCCGGCGTCGCCGGGCGCGGTGTTCGATCTCGGTCCGGGGGAAGCGCCGGGCCTCGATGCACGCGATACTGGCTCCTGCGACTCGGACGAGTGCGCGCTAGCGGCGCAGCCCGCGGGCCTGGCACGTTCGCGCACATCGGCGGACGACCAGGAGCTATGCTTCGCCGTCGGAACGGGCACGTCGAGCAACGCCGACGGGATCGTGGTGCGCTGTTTGAACGAGGTCGAATACGGCCTCGAAATCCCCGACGGCGCCAAAGAATTCGTTCTGGACCCGCTGCTCGACGGAACGCCCGAGCTGCTGGTGCCGCTCGTACTGGCGTCGGACGCCAGCGAAACCCCGGCGCTGCTCGCGGGCGTGCCGTTCGATCAACGAGCGTGGTTCTATGCGCCGAACGGCTTCGATTTCGTCGCGTTGCCGGCTCCGGGCGACGACGAAAGCTTCGCGACGACGCTCGCGGTGCTGCGCATCGGAGACGACGCGCGCATCTTTGCGATCGGTGCTCCCGAGGAAGGGCACGTCTGGCTATTTCGCAGCGACGACGGCGAGTCCGCGTTCCCGATCGGGTGCCTCGGGGGCGTATCGGGCTTCGGTCGAGCGCTTGCGTCGGGCTTCGTCGACGACGACGAGCTCGACGAGCTTTTGGTCTCCGACGACTTCAACGTGACCATCTTCGACGGCCGGTCTCTCATCGAGCTGCCGCGCACCGAATCGGAAGCGTGCTCGCTCGGCGGCCTACACGGTGGGGCCATCGTGACTTCGTTCGGGTGCGGCTCGAACGGTGCTACTACCGGCTGCGACGAGGCGCGCTTCGGCGCGGCAATCGCCGTCGGTGACCTCGACGGCGACGGGGACGGCGAAGTGATTGTCGGCGCGCCCGGCATGACCGTGCGTGACACTCCCCGCGCCGGCGCGCTGCTCGTGTTCGACGTGGAAGGGGACCGCCCCTGGGAGTTCGACGAAATCCAGTTTCTTTCTTCGGCGGAAGAAGGCGACCAGCTCGGTGCGACCGTCGTTGCCCCAGAGCAGGGAGATAGAGCCGTGATCGCCGCGGGCGCGCCGGGCAACGGCAAGACGGCGGTCTTCTTCTGCTCGTCCCTCTTGCCGGAGGACCGGGTCGGGGCTCGCTGTCGATAGGGCTACATGCTGAATGAAACCAAGCAGATTCTGGTCGTCGACGACGAACCCAATCTGCGCCGCGTCTTGAGCGCGCAATTGTCCCGCGACGGCTACGAGGTGCACACCGCCGAGGACGGCGAGGAAGCGCTCGCCGTCCTCGGAGAGCATCACATCGATCTCGTCATCACGGACCTGAAGATGCCGAAGCTCGACGGCATGGCGCTCCTGCGGCGCGTCATGCAACTCGATGCCGGGCTTCCCGTCGTGATGATCACCGCGCACGGGACGGTGGACAACGCCGTCGCGGCGCTCAAGACGGGAGCCTTCGACTACATCACCAAGCCGTTCGACCAGGCCGAGGTGCGCAACGTCGTGAAGAAGGCCCTGAGGACGCACGACCTCGCCGAGGCCGAAGCGACCGCGAGCGCCGCCGCCGCGGGCACGTTTCGCTACGGCATCATCGGCAGAAGTCCGGCAATCCTCGACCTTTACACGGTGATCGAGCGCGTTGCGGCCACCCCGACCACCGTGCTCGTCACCGGAGAGAGCGGGACCGGCAAGGAGCTCGTCGCCCGCGCGCTCCACGAGAACTCGCCGCGCGCGGAAAAGCCGTTCATCAAGGTGAACTGCGCAGCGATTCCGCGCGAGCTCGTGGAGAGCGAGCTCTTCGGCTACGAGCGAGGCGCTTTCACGGGTGCGGTCGGCTCGAAGCCGGGTCGCTTCGAGCTGGCTCACGGCGGGACGCTGTTCCTCGACGAAGTGAGCTCGATTCCGGTGCAGATGCAGGTGAAGCTGCTGCGCGCCATTCAAGAAAGCGAGTTCGAGCGAGTCGGGGGCGTGAAGACGATCCGGGTGGACGCCCGCGTCATCGCCGCGACGAACAGCGACCTGAAGAAAGAATTGGCTTCCGGCAACTTTCGCGAGGACCTCTACTACCGTCTCAACGTGGTTCCGATTCGGTTGCCGCCGCTGCGTGAACGCGCGGAGGACGTCCCGCTTCTGATTCGGCATTTCGTGGAGAAATTCAACCAGCGGTTGGACAAGAAAATCTCGGGCGTCGACGAGGAAGCGAGAGAGCTCCTGGAGGGCTATCGCTGGCCGGGGAACATTCGCGAACTCGAGAACGTGATGGAGCGGGCTGTCCTCTTCTGTGACGAGGAGCGAATCGGCGGCGCCGATCTGCCCGCGGAGCTGCGTGAGCGCGCGCGGATCGAGCCCGCCGCAGCGGTCGGTCCCGCTCCGCCCGCGTCGACCTCGCCGGAAGGCCTGAAAGAACAGGTCAAGGCCGCGATGACGCGCCTCGAGAAGGAGCTCATCGTGAGGGCGCTTCAGCAAACCCGGGGCAACGTGACGCATGCGGCGCGGCTCCTCAAGATCTCGCGCAAGGGCTTGCAGCTCAAGATGAAGGAGCTCGGACTGCGCGAGCGCGACGAACGCCCCGAGCCTTGAGGTACACGCGCGCTCGCCGGTTCGCCCTGTGCCTCGCCGCGTGCGTCGCGTGCGATCGCCAAGAGCCCCCCGGGCCGGCTCCCGAACCCGCGCCGAGCTCGCCGGCAGCCAAGACGGGACCTCCGCTCGGGCCGCCGCAGAAGCTGCCGACGCCGCGCCACGGCATGGTGTGGATTCCGGACGGCGCTCTCGTCGCTGGAACGCCGCCCGACGCTTTGCCGCGGCTCGCCGATCAGGAAATCGCCGGCAAGCAATTCGTGATGAAAGGATTTTATATAGACGTCTATCCCTATCCTGACGAAGAGGGCGCGATCCCGCTGACGAACGTGACTCAGTCTCAGGCGCAAGTGCTATGCGAGGCGCGCGACAAGCGCCTCTGTAGCGAGCTCGAGTGGGAGCGGGCCTGCAAAGGCCCCGACAATCAAAGCTACGAATACGGTCGCGAGTATCGCTCCGATCGCTGTGGGACCGGCGGCCCTGCGCGCCTGCGCCCCAGCGGGCTAATGGTTGGGTGCGTCAGCGATTTCGGCGTACGCGATCTGCACGGCGGTGTGTGGGAGTGGACGGACAGCCCGTGGGGTCGCGGTGATGCCGGCGAGCGCGTGAGCGTGCGGGGCGGCAACGGCGTGGCCGGCGAACTCTTCGGACGCTGCGCCCACGCCGCTCCCCGCTCGCGCGAGGATCGCTCGGGCACCGTTGGGTTTCGCTGCTGCGCCGGTCCGCGCAATGTCGCGGAAGTAACGCTGGACGTGACGCTCGGAGCCAAGCTCACTTCGAAGGATCGCGTCGATGCCGCGCTTTCGCGCGGCGCGCTTCGCGCGATGCCCGAGGAAGCTCGCAAGGAGCTCGGCGACGCCGAGTTCCGACCCGATCGCCAGTGGACCTGGCGCCCGGTCGGCAATGAGGAGCTCCTGGCGATTGGAGGGTGTGCCGGAGTGCGCTACCCGATGCGCTGCGGCGTTCTCTTGGTTCGGCGCACCTTCGATCGGGTGACACCGCTCGCTTGGGCTTCGAGCGGGTTCCGCTTCCCGTCGCTCCACGCCGACAAGAACCCCAAGGAACTGTGGCTGCTCGGCGGCGACTACAGCGGGCTCTTCAAGCAGCGCATCGTGTATCACTGGGGCAACGTGACGCTCGGCGCGCGCGAGCGTCGCGTGGGCCCCCTGCCCCAAAAAGAGCCGCGGCGCTGACCCGGTCAGAGGCGCTGGCACAGGCGGTTGATGCGCTCTACCTGGATCTCTTCGCGGCGCCGAACCGTCTCGAGCTGGGCAACGCCCGCGAGCGCCGCCGGAGAGCGTCCCTTCGACTTGGACTTCTTGCGCGCCTGCGCCGGCGCGCTGTTCGCGCCGGCCAACGTTTCGAGCGTCGAGGCTGTTTCGAGCAGCACTTCTCGGTAGCCGTCCAGCGCCGGAGCCAGGTCGGCGTTCGACGCGGGCGCGGCTTTGACCCGGGCCGCCAGATCGCGGTACAGAATCGCCAGCTTGCGCAGCCTCTCGGCGCTCGGAGTCGGCGTCGCCATATGTTCGATCCGAGCGAGAATCGGATTGATTTCGTCCGCCAAGGAAAGGCATTCGTGCGCGCGTTCGAGGCGCGCGCACGACGCGGATGCGAACGCGACGAGAGCGAGCACGAGGACGGCGGTCGAGCCTTGCGGCATGGGGTCCGGCACGATAGCCGCTTGCCGGGCGCTTTGCGTCGCGATTGCGCTTGCCGCATGCGCGGGCGGATGCGAGCGGGATAACGCGGCGGGCTTTGCGCCGGCATTGCGCGACGCAAGCACGCTCGAGCCTCGTCCCGTCGCCAGCGGCAGGGCTACCCCGAGCTCCGAACCCCCCGCGGTCACCGAAGCGTTGCGCGACCTCCGGGCGCGCCGGCTCGCGCTCCCGCCGCCGGGTGAACCGACGAGGAGCCTGGCGTTCGGCGGCGGTCGCCTGGCGCGCGCGCTCGACGACGCGGTGGTGCTCTACGATCTGCCCGGCGGCGCCGAGATCGCCCGCGTGCCGCTCGAAGAGCCGCGCGCCTTGACGCGGCTCGCGGACGGAAGCCTGTTTGCCGTCGGACGCCAAGCATCGCTCAGGTTCGCTCGCGGCTCGAAACGCGGCGA
Organism: Polyangiaceae bacterium; assembly: GCA_036393455.1. Lineage (GTDB taxonomy): Bacteria > Myxococcota_A > Polyangia > Polyangiales > Polyangiaceae > DASWGX01. The sequence continues at coordinate 19,405 of DASWGX010000282.1, read as the reverse complement.
TCCTACGCCCAAGGTCACGCTGTTTCCGCGTTCGACGTTGTTCGCCGATCTGACCAGCCCAGAGCGCCTCTGGGTGCTGCACGACGGTGACGCGAGCTTGTACCAATACGAAATCGACGCCGCTTCGACGCCGCTCCTCTTGCCGTCGCGCAAAATCGAGCTTCCCGCCTTCGGCGGCGGCCCGTGGACGATGCTCGCCGACGGCGCGCTGGTCTATGCGTCGGGCGCGGAGCTCGTGCGCGTTCATCCGGGAGGCCGCGCCGCGCGCCTCCGTCTGCTCGAGGTGCTTCCATCCGTCGAGCGGCTTTTGCCCGATCGGCGGCTGGATCGGGTCTGGGCGCTCGGAGGCGGGGGCCGGCTCACGCTGCTGCAGCTCGAGGTGGAGCGGGCGCGGGTCATCACGACGCGGGAGCTCGGCGGCGAGCCGTTCGACGTCGCCGCGGCCGCCGGCCGGATCGCCGCCGTGTACGTCGAGCGAGCGACCAGAGACTCCTTTCGCTTGTCCGTCCTCGACCCGGACGGCGGCGTGCTTACGACCGGGCCGGAACGACACGGCCTTGCCGGAGCCGGGCCCGAGTGGGCCGCAAGTCTGACCGAAAACCTGCGCCCGGTGCTCGAGAGTGACGGCGACTTCGTCGCTGTCGGGGGACCGAACATGCTGCGGCTCTGGGAGCTTCGAAAAGGGGCTGCGCTGGTTTCGAAGCGGCTCGGGGAACCGGCAAAATAATTGCCCGATCGGGGGGCTAGCGGGCACACGGCTATTCATGGCGTCTTCTCCGCGCGAGCCGGACCCGGCAACGCTGTGTCGAGCGGCAGAGCGGCTGGCCACGCAGCGCCGCGAGCCTGCGACGACGCTGCACCTGCTGGCGACCCTCGCCGCCACCAGCGGCGTCGCGGCTACTCTTCTGGAAGAGCGCGGCCTCGGCGAACGGGCACTGCTCGATCTCGCTCGGAGCGACGGGGCGCCCGAGCCGTTTCCCCCGCTGCTCGGTCAGGCGCGCAAGATCGCGCTCCGCATGGGAGCACGCCAGGTGGGCTCGGTGCACGTCCTGCTTGCCCTCATCAACGACCAGCGCGGCGCGGCGCGACGCGCGCTGGACGAGGTTGGCGTCGACGTGGGACGGCTGCGAACCCAGGCCATGACGGTTGGGCTCGGGCTCGTGCGCCGCCGGCCTCGCGCCGTCGTTGCGCCGGTGGAGGCCCTGGCCAAGGACGCGCCGAGGGGTGTGGCGATCCCGTTTTTTCCGCCGCCCGAACGCACCGGTTCGGAGCTCCGCCCCCGGCGGAGTGCCGCCCGCCGCGGCGACGACCCGGCGCCGGACCACCACTCCGAGGCACTGACGGCGAGCGACGTCGAGGCTGCGCCGCCGCACGGCGTCGCGCCCGTGACGCGCGAAGCGCGGGTGGGCGGTCGCTTCGAGCTCGATCCGCGCCGCTTTCCGACGCTGTGCGAGCTCGGCAAAAACCTCACCTTGTCCGCCTCGCGCGGCGAGCTCGACCCGGTTTTCGGACGCGACGACGAAATCGAAAGGACCCTCGACGTGCTCGCGAAGCGGCACGCAAACAGCCCCGTCATCGTCGGGCCGGCGGGCGTCGGGAAGACCAGCGTCGTTCGCGGCATGGCTCAGCGCATCGCGTCCGCACTCGACGTGCGCACGCTCGACGATCGGATCGTCCTCGAAGTCCCGATTGCCGAGCTGCTCGCCGGAACGGGCGTGCGCGGCGCGCTGGCAGCTCGCTTTGCCGCGCTCAAAAAGGAAGTATCGGCCGCCCAAGGCCGCATCGTGCTCTTCTTCGACGAGATCCATCAGCTCTTGTGCGGAGAAGGAACGGACGAGATCGCCGCCGAGCTCAAGCTTGCGCTTTCTCGCGGCGAGCTCCCCTGCATTGGAGCCACGACCCTGGAAGAGTATCGGCGCCACATCGACGCCGACGCGGCGCTGTCACGGCGCTTCACGCCGGTCGAGGTCGAGGAGCCGAGCCGCGACGAGGCCTACCTGATCGTCGAAGCGCTCGCTCCGAGCTTCGCCCGGCACCACGGCGTACGCTACGATGAGGAAGCGCTCGCGCTCAGCATCAACTGGTCGGTGCGCTATCTTCCAGCTCGCGCTCTGCCGGACAAGGCCATCGCCATCCTCGATCTGGCCGGCGCGCGAGTTCGGCGTCGTGGAGCCGAACACGTGACGCCCGAGGCGATTGCGGAAGTGGTGGCGGCCATGATAGACATGCCGGTGGAGCGGCTGCTCCAATCCGACGCGGAGCGCATGCTGGCGCTCGAGCGCAGCCTTGGCGAGCACGTGGTAGGCCATGCGGCGGAGCTTTCGAGGATAGCTCACATCCTGAGGCGCAATGCGGCCGGGCTCGGCGGCAAGCGGCCGATCGGAACCTTTTTGCTGCTCGGTCCAACCGGCGTCGGCAAGACCGAGACGGCCAAGGCCGTCGCCGCGGTGCTGTTTCACCACGACGGTGCGATGACGCGCATCGACATGTCGGAGTACAGCGAGGCGCATTCCGTCGCGAAGCTGATCGGCGCACCGCCCGGGTACGTGGGGCACGAGGCCGGCGGCCAGCTCACCGAGGCCGTGCGGCGCCGCCCCTACCAGGTGGTGCTGCTCGACGAGATCGAGAAGGCCCATCCCGACGTATTGACCGCCTTTCTGGCGGTCTTCGACGAAGGGCGCATGAGCGACGGAAGGGGGCGTACCGTCGACTTCACCAATACCGTCATCATGCTGACGAGCAACTTGGGAGCCGCGGAGTTCGAAAGCTCCGGACAGCGGCGAGTCGGATTCGGAGCGGCCGAAACGGCCGCGCAGAGCCGCGACGAACGCGTCGTCGGCGCCGCGCGCGCGGCACTCGCGCCGGAGCTCTACAACCGCATCGACGAGGTGCTCGTCTTTGCGCCGCTGACGCGGTCCGACGTGCTCCGTATCGCGGAACGATTGGTCGCGCGCCTGGGCGAGCAGCTCTCGAGCGAACGCGGGGTTCGGCTCGTCGTCGAGCAGGCGGCCCTCGAGCTTCTGCTCGATCGCGGCGGCTACGATCCGCGTCTCGGCGCGCGCCCGATGCGTCGCACCCTGGCTCGGCTTTTGGAGGCACCGCTCGCGGAACGCCTGTTGCGAGGCGAGATCGGGCGCGGCGACGTCGTCCTGCTCGGCGTCGAGAACTCGGAGCTCAATTTCGACGTCGTGGACGCGGGCGAAATCACGGCCGCCGAATAGCGCACCGCGAAGAGATCGTGCGCTGGGGTGCGCTCAGAAGCCGGCGTTGATGGCGTAGTCGCCGCGGCGCGTGTCCATGCTGACGTAGCTGAAGCGACCTTCGCTGCACGAACCGCTATTCAAAAATAGCCGGTCGCCGTGCTCCGCCCTGACCGGTCGGTGCGTATGTCCGGTGACGACGACGTCCGCGTGGTGCTGGCGCGCCGCTCGCACCGCCCAACGCTGAAACTGACAGCGATCGGAGCTCGACGAGATGCCACCGCGCCTTTCGTCGAGGGACGCGAAGAATTCGTACGCGCGCTTGAGACCGAGCCGCCGTATCCAGCCACCCACCCAGACTCCGAGCTCGGACACCCAGCGGTTGTGCCGCACCAGCGCGTCGCTCTGGTGTCCGTGAGCGAACAAGATGCGGGTGCCATCGGCGTCGATTTCGACGTACTCGGGCGCCTGGTCGACGCGCGCCGCCGCCAGGTCATGGTTGCCGTAGACGTAGGTATAGGCCGAGCGCGAGAGGCGTTCGGCCAGTGCTTGATGCGCCTGGCGTGCCCGCGAAAGCTGGGCCGCTGGGTTCCCCGGCAAGCTCCCGGCGAGCGTCTCCCAAATGTCGCCCAAGAGGACGATGCGTTCGAAGTTGTCCTCGAGAAATGTCAGGAAACGGAGAAAATCGCCGTCCCTGTGGCCAAAAGAATCGGCACGATCCCGCGCGCCGAGGTGCAGATCGGAAATCACCGCGATGTGCATGACTGCTGTCTCCTTTCGCCTTCCGGCGCCTGTCCGGAGGGCTGCGACAGCCGAAACCCGCGCCGACGAACCCCGTAGCCTCTCGCGAAGGGTTCCTCTGGAAGGCGCTGGTTCACGATAATCGACTGCCTTGGTGCGTCAGAGTGACGGCATGCCGTGACAACTCGGTGAGGACGTCGAAAACCTTGTGCAACGCCTAGCCTTCGAATCCATCCCTAAAGGTGACCGATAGCCAGAGTGAGCGCAAACGCCGGCGTCCCGGTTCCCACCGTTCCGCAAGGAGAGCTCGTCATTCCATCGGTGGTCGCAGGGTCGATCAGGGCGTTTGGCTCCCAGTCGGGTCGAGCCGACCGGGCCCTCGTCCCCGCGGTGAAGCGCCCTCAACGCCCTGGCGGAGATACGAGCGCGCGGCGGTAGCGCTCTCGGCGCGTGTCGTCGTGTAGGATCGCGTACGCTTCGTCGAGCACTTCGTGGATGAGGCTCAGCGTCGGTCCCAGGTCGGCGGTACGCGCCGTCAACGTCTTTTCCGGCGCGAGCTGGCGCTTGAGCTCGAGGTAGGCGCGGCGGATGTCGTAAGACGTCGCCTCGTGATCGACGCCGAGCAGCGTGAAGTAGTCGCTTTCCTCGACCAACGCGCGGCGCGCGAGAATGCGTGCGCGCACCGCCTCGTCGTCGATGGCGTCGGCCGCCTTTCCCGCGGGCCGTGCTTTCGTCGGTGGTCCGAGCGTCGCCATGGTGCGCAGCACTCCGAGCTCGACGAGGCTGTACAGCACCGCGGCGAACCCCGACGGCGCCGTGGCGTCGATCAATTCCAAGGGGCGGCTGCCCGAAGCTTGCTCGACGCGGCGTCGCTCGTCGGCATCGAGCGCGCACTCGTCCAGCAGCGACACGGCGTCGCCCATCGCGAAGCGCACCTGGTCACCGCCGAGGCGCGCGAGCGCCGTTGGGCCGTCCACGATGCGACGCACGACCTCCACGAGCACTTCCGCGCCCGCCGCTCCGCCGAACACGGCTGGCTCTTCGCGCAGGCGGCTCGGGATCTCACTCTCCCAGCTCACCGCTCCCCCGGTCATGCCGACGATGCGACCGACCACCCATTCGGCGTGCGCGCGCAGCACGAGCCAGAGATCGTCTTGAGCCAGGTGACCGTGAGCGATCAACGCGGCGCCAGCGTGCCGTCCGAACGGCGCGATGCGCCGTCCGAGCGTCGTTTCGACTTCTGGAGCGAGATCGCCCTGGCGCACGAGGAATGCGACCAAGGTTTCGTCTTCCGCGCTCGAAGTGGCCGTCGTGAGGTCGCCGTCGCGGAAAACCACACGGCGAATTCCGGCCTGGTCCTCGAAGGCGAGCGCGCCGGTCAAGCGTGAACGCACTGCGGTAGCGAGAACTCTCACGCTGTCGCGTTCCTCCAGGCCCGTGGGCAGATCGATGGGCGTGGCCTTGCCTCGTTCGCTCACGGGGCCTCGCTCGCTCACGGGGCCTCGTTCGCTCACGGGGCCTCGTTCGCTCCCCGCCGGCCGCTCGCTCATGGGCTCAGCCGGCGTCGCGGGAGGTCGGGGCAGCCGCGGCGCCGTCGTCGGGCGCGCCGATTCGTGGTTTGCGTTGGTCGTGCTCGCGGGTGGCAACGACGTCGGCGGGCTGGCGGATCGCTCGTCGCGTGGCGCGAACCGTTCGGAACCAGGCGCCGACGGTGTGCTCGGGGGTGGCGTCGGGGGCCTCGGAGTGCTCGGCGGCTCTTCGCGGACGCCCGTGGGCGGCAGCGTGGACGCGGCGCCGTGCTCCGCGGCGGAAAGCGATGGCTCGCTGAGCGGCGCGTCCAGGCCCTCGCCCACCGGCGGCTCCGGTGTGGGCTCCTCCGCGGGTGCTATTTGCTGGTTGCCCGTGGTTCCTGAGCGCGTCGTGCCATGGGTGCGCGTGTTGGCGCGTCCCCGGTCGGTCCCGTCGCGCGTTCCTTCGGATTCTTCTGAAGCTTCGGCGTCGTCGTCGAGATCCAGCGGCTCGTCGAGGGCGTCGAGGACGTCCATCGGTAGCACGACGTCGACTTCCTGCTCGGGGGTGAGCCGTCGAGGTGCTTCGGGCACCGAGGTCGCGGAAACCTGGGCCTCGGCGCCCTCGAGCAATGCCTTGACCTCCTCCGAGAGCTCGGTTTGCTTCATCGTCGGGAGCGACGCCTGCGGGTCCGCACTGCCGCGCGCCCGAGACTCTTTCGGCGGACTTGCGATCGAGTTTTCCGTCCGGGGCGGGCTCGAGGCGGGCCTGGGGTTCGGCGCAAGGGGTTCCGCGGGCGTTGCATCGGGGCGCGACGGTTCCGGCGCGCTCGGAGCCCGACCTTCGTATCGATAGGGTTTGCGCGCGGACGCGACGAGCACCGTTGGGCGGTGCGTGTGTGCCATGCGCCCCCCCGATGCTCCTTCCACCGGTGGTCCAATCAAGGCTTCGACCTTGCGGAGCAGAGAATAGACCTCGACCGGGCGCACGAACGTCGTGCCGATTTCTTCGACGGTTCGCCCCATCGATTCGAGAGTTCTGCCGCGTTCTCCAACCAGGATCAGCCGGACCTGGTCGCCCTCGCGCGACGCTTTCATGTCGCGGGCCAGGTCGAGCGCTCCGCGCGCGTCGGCATCGAGGAGGATGAGGGCCGGCTGCTGCACGGCTACCCGGCTCAGCAGCAAGCCGAGCGGCACGTCGACCACGGGATAGCCGCGCGCGCGTAGGGCCACGGTGAGCCGCTCGGCTTCAGCCGAAGCGTCGGCCACGAACACCAGTCCCGTGGAAGCACCCAACGCGCTCGAAGGGTCCGCCGCGGGCGGTTCGTTGGCCACGTCGAACGAGTGTACGCGAGCAGCCGCGCCGGTGGCTACTCGTCCGACCCGGCGCGATCGCCGGTGGTACCGGACCAAAGCCTCTTGGCCAGTGCCTCGGCCGTGCGCGGCCACCAGGGTGCCGAGACGACGGCGACGGTCACGAAGATTACGACGAACCACTCGCCGCCGGTCAAGCCGACCATGGCGGTAGTATGCGCCCATGCAGAGCGATTGGTCGAGCGAGCCCCTGGAGGTCGTGGTGGGTCTCGGCGCGAACCTCGGCGACCGGCGTGCGACCCTTCTTTCCGCGCTCTCGGCGCTCGAGGCACTGGGTCGGGTGGTGTGTGTTTCGGCCCTCTACGAGAACGAAGCACTCGGGCCGCCGCAGCCGCCCTTTCTGAACGCAGCAGCCCGTCTGCTCACGGATTTGACGCCACTGGAACTCCTCGAGGCGCTGCTCGCCATCGAACGAAACCACGGTCGTGTGCGCCGGGAACGCTGGGGACCCCGGACACTAGACCTGGATCTGTTGTGGGGCGGGTGTCGCATCGTGGAGCATCCGCGGCTCCAACTTCCCCATTCCGAGCTTTCGCGACGAACATTCGCCCTTCGGCCGCTGCTCGATGTTGCGCCGGCTGCGTCCGACCCGACGACCGGCAAGCCCTACGCCGAGACACTCGAGGTGCTCGATTGTTCGGGACTGGTCAGGGTCGGCTGGCGCGACCGCGGCTGAAGTCGTCGTCGCAAAACGAGGGCGGCGGCTGCTTCGGCGCGGTGGACACGTACCCGCGCCGGTGCTACGAGCGCGCCGCATTCAGCGGACATCGCGCCGCGCGGCCGCCCATGCACCGAGCTCGTGAAGAACGAGGCTCGGGCGAAAGGTACGCCAGCGGCCGGGTCCGATGAACGAATGATCCAACGGACAATGACGAGTCAGCTCGCCCCGTTATCCGCGCATTGCCACCAGCAAGCTCACGCCATGAGGGCGTGGGTCAGTCGTGCCGCCATCGAGCTCGACCTGGACAAGACGGTCATCATCCAGGCCGTGCTCTTTGCGCTCTTGGTCGTGATCCTGAAGCCGCTCCTCTTCGATCCCGTGCTGGCCGTGTTCGGGTTGCGCGAGGAACGTACCGAGGGGGCCAAGGTCGAAGCCCGCCGGCTGCAAGGGCAGGCGGGGGAGCTCCTGGTTCGCTACGAACGGGAACGACAACAGGTCCACCAGGTGGCGGCGAACGAGCGCGATCGGACCCGCACCGAAACCGCTCGCCTCGAGGCTTCGATCCTGGGCGAGGCGCGCGCCGCCGTTCAGGACATCGTGGAGCGGGGGCGCAAGAACGCGGGCGAGCAGGTAAACTCCGTCCGGTTCCAGCTCGGCCGTGAATCCGAGCGGATTGCTCGCGACGTCGCGGCCCGCGTGCTCGGGCGCGAGGTCGGCTGATGTCACCGCGCGCCCGCGCCTTCTCGCTCCTCGTTTCGGTCGCGTGCGCGCTTGCGCCCCAACTCGCCTCCGCCGCGGAAGCTCCGCACGGACACGACGCGGCCGAGCCGGGCCACTCCGGGGACCACCACGCTCCGTCCTCGTTCGAAGACGTCAACTGGTTTCACGGTTTTCTCGGCGAGCAGCAGGGGCCGCTGTTCGAGCTCCTTGGTGGCGAGCCCGGCGACGAGCCCGGCGTCTTGTTCCGTCGCGTCGGCGAGCCGGTGCCGCTGGGAGCTCTGATCGTCAATACGGGTCTCTTGTTCTACGTCCTTTACCGCTTGCTCGGTCGCGACATCGCCGAAGGCCTGCGCCGGCGCAAGCAAAACCTGATGCGCGGCATCGAAGAAGCGACGCGAATGCGGCGGGAGGCCGAAGATCGGCTCGAAGACTACGAGCACAAGCTCGACCGCATCGATCAAGAGCTCGACGAGGCAAAGAGTCAGATGCGCGAGCTCGCCGAGGTAGAGCGCGAGCGCGTGCTCGCCGAAGCCAAGGAACGTCGCGAACGCATGGAGCGCGAGGCGAAGGTTCTGGTCGATCAGGAGCTCAAGGCGGCGCGAGAACAGCTGTTTCGCGAGACCGTGAAAACGGCGCTGCATTCCTCGGAAGAGTCGGTCAAAAGGGAAATCGGCCCCGCTGACCACGAGCGCATCGCCGAAGAGTACCTCGGCACGCTGCGACAAGCGGCGACCGTGCTGCGAGGCCGGCTATGAGTGAAGGCGCCGTCGTGGAGCGGTACGCTCGGGCCATCTTCGAGATGGGAGTGGAAAGCGGCGCGCTTTCCGAGGTGAGCGGCGGACTCGACCGGTTCGCCGAGATCTACGCCGAGAACGCGGAGCTGCGCGGCATCCTCGAAAATCCCGCGGTGGAGGAATCCGAGCAGGCCGGGTTGATAAGCGAGCTCGGCAAGGCGCTCGGCCTCGGAGCCTCGACGGTCAACGCTGTCAGGCTGCTCGCGGAGCGGCGGCGTCTCCGCGTGGTACGGGAGATCTCCGAGCGGGTGAGGCTGCTCAGCGACCAAAAGGAGGGCATCGTTCGCGCCACGGTGACGAGCGCGGTGCCGCTCAGCGACGCTTACTGCGAGCGCCTGGTGCGTGAGCTCGAGGCAGTGACCGAGCGCAAGGTGGCGCTGGAGCGGCGCGAGGATCCGAGCCTCATCGCCGGCATCGTTACGCGCATCGGAGACCTCGTCATCGACGGCAGCGTGCGCGGTCGCTTGCAAGGCATCGAGCGACGGCTACTGCAGAGTTGACGGGCGGGCCCGGGTCCGCCGAAAACCAGCGAGAGGACACACCATGCAGCTCAGCGCCGACGAGATCTCGTCGATCATCCGCAAGCAGATCCAGAACCTCGACCGCAAGACGGAGGTTTCGGAAGTGGGCACGGTGCTCACCAGCGGCGACGGCATCGCGCGCGTTCACGGCATCGAAGCCGCCATGGCGGGGGAGCTCGTCGAATTCCCGGACGAGGTGTTCGGCCTGGTCCTGAACCTCGAGCAGGACAATGTCGGCGTAGCCGTGCTGGGCGACGCGACGGGCGTTCGCGAAGGCGACGTCGTCAAGCGTACCGGACGCATCGCCGACGTTCCGGTCGGCGAAGCCGTCATTGGCAGGGTCGTCAACGCCCTCGGACAGCCCATCGACGGCAAAGGCCCGATCGAAACCAAGCAGCGGCGCCGCATCGAAGTGAAGGCGCCGGGCATCATCGCCCGCCAGCCGGTGAAGGAGCCGCTCCAAACCGGGCTCAAGGCGATTGACGCGATGATCCCGATCGGCCGCGGGCAGCGCGAACTCATCATCGGCGACCGCCAGACCGGCAAGACCGCGATCGCAATCGATACGATCATCAATCAGAAGGGCAAGGGGGTCTTCTGCGTCTACGTCGCCATTGGTCAGAAGGCGTCGACGGTAGCCCAGGTGGTCGATCGTCTGCGTCAATTCGGGGCCATGGAGTACACGATCGTCGTGACCGCGACGGCTGCGGAGTCCGCTCCGTTGCAGTTTCTGGCGCCGTATACCGGCGTCACCATAGCGGAGTACTTCCGCGACAGCGGAAGGCACGCGCTCTGCATCTACGACGACCTCAGCAAGCAGGCGATCGCCTACCGCCAGCTGTCGCTCCTGTTGCGCCGCCCGCCGGGACGCGAGGCCTACCCGGGAGACGTGTTTTACGTCCACTCGCGCCTGCTCGAACGCGCCGCCAAGATGGCCGATCGCTTCTTCATCGTAAAGAAGGGTACCGAGGTTCCGCCGGGGGACGCGTCGTTCCAGGGCGTGGACGGGCAGGCGTATCTCGGCGAAGAGGGACACGCGCACGCCAAAAAGGCGCTCGCCGAGCGCGCCGACAAGGACGAGCTCGAGCTGAAGCGCGACGCTCACTCGGGCGGCTCGCTGACGGCGCTGCCGATCATCGAGACGCAGGCGGGCGACGTTTCGGCCTACATTCCAACCAACGTCATCTCGATCACCGACGGCCAGATCTTCCTCGAGAGCGACCTTTTCTATTCCGGCGTGCGTCCCGCGATCAACGTCGGCATTTCGGTGAGCCGCGTGGGCGGCAACGCGCAGATCAAGGCGATGAAAAAGGTCGCCCGCACGCTGCGCCTCGACCTGGCGCAGTTCCGTGAAATGGCGGCGTTTGCCCAGTTCGCGAGCGACCTCGACGCCGCGACGCGCGCCCAGCTCGAACGCGGCCAGCGCTTGACCGAGCTCTTGAAGCAGGGGCAGTACGCGCCGCTCTCGGTCGAGCGGCAGATCGCGATCGTGTATGCCGGCACGCAAGGCTTCACGGACAAGCTACCCGTCGCGTCACTGCGCCAATACGAGGCCGACCTCTACGCGTACATCGACGAAAAGCACCCGGACATCTGGGAAGATCTCGCCGCGAAGCGCGAGCTCACCGACGAAATCAAGGGTAAGCTCGACAAGGCCGTCAGGAAGTTCACGGAGCGGTTCGCGGCGAGCGGGGAGAACTGAGCATTGGCCAACCTGAAAGCCATCCGCAAGCGGATCGGCAGCGTGAAGAACACGCAAAAGATCACGCGCGCCATGAAGATGGTCGCCGGAGCGCGCTTGACGCGAGCTCAGCACCGCATCTTGGCGCTCCGGCCCTACGCGGCGCGCACCGCGTCGGTTCTGCGCGAGGTCACGGCGGTCGCGTCGCACCGGGCGCGCGACGGGGGTGAGGTCGATCACCCGCTTTTGACGCTGCGGCAGGAGAAGAGCGTGCTTCTGCTCGTCATTTCGAGCGATCGGGGCCTGTGCGGCGCCTTCAACACGAACATCCTGCGCGCCGCGGAGCGCGAATGGCGCACGCGCACCAAAGCAGGGCAGAACGTCCAGATCGCCGTCATCGGCAGAAAAGGTCGTGACTTTTTTCGGCGCCGCAACGCCCCGCTGTTCCACGTCTTCGAAGGCGTCTGGGATCGGTTGGACTTCGAGCAAGCGCGCGGCGTCGCGCGCACCGTGCTCAGTCCTTTCATCGCGGGTAGCGTCGACGCGATCCTGGTCGTCTACAACGAATTCAAGAGCGCGATGACTCAACGGGTCGTGGCCGAAGCGCTGTTTCCCTTGGCGGCCGTCGCGCCCGAAGAGGGCGTGGATTCGGAGCTCAAAAAGGACGATTGGGAGCGCGAGTTCCTGTTCGAGCCGAGCAAGACGGCGCTGCTCGAGCGGCTGGTGCCGATGTACGTCGAGGTGTCGCTGCTGCGCGCGTTGCTCGAGTCGATGGCGTCGGAGCTCGGCGCGAGGATGACGGCCATGGACGCTGCGACGAAGAACGCGTCGGAAATGATCGACAAGCTGACGCTTCAATACAACCGCGCGCGCCAGGCTGCGATCACGACCGAGCTGATGGAGATCATCGGAGGGGCCGAGGCGCTCGCCGGCTAGCCCGATGGGCAAGGCGCGACAGGTCAAGCGAACCCGCGGCGCGCGCAAGGCGGGCCGCGCGCGAGACGCCCGAGCCAGGCAGCGCGGGCTGCCCCGGGCGCCGAGGCACGGCGAGGCCGGCCTTGCTTCCGAGACGGGCGCGGTTGCAGAGGGTCACGGTTCCGTTTCCCCACTGCCCGACGCGGAGCCGGAACCGTCGAGAAACCGTCGCTCACTCCCGGTCGGAATCAAGCTGCTCGCGGTTGCGCTGCTCGTGATCGTGGCGCTCTGGCTCGTCGCGGGTTTCCGGCGCTGAGAGCCGTTGCAGGTCCGCGTCGCGTCGTGCGACGATCCGGCTGATGGTGAAAGGCCCGCGTGTACTCGGTGTGGTGCTGGCCGGCGGTGAAGGACGGCGCCTTTGGCCGCTCACGCGCGATCGCTGCAAGCCGGCCGTGCCGTTTGGGGCAAGCTACCGCTTGGTCGACTTTGCGCTTTCGAATCTGGTCAACGCGAGCCTGCGGCGCATCGCGGTGTTGACGCAGTACAAGAGCCACAGCCTCGATCGGCACATCGCGACGACGTGGCGGATGTCGCCGCTGTTCAACAACTACGTGATGACCGTCCCGGCGCAGATGCGTCTGGGCAAGCGCTGGTTCGAGGGCTCCGCGGACGCCATTTATCAGAACTTGAACTTGATCCTGGACGAAAGACCCGATCACATCTGCGTTTTCGGGTCGGACCACGTCTATCGCATGGACGCCGAGCAAATGATCGAGGCCCACGTCGAATCGGGGGCCGGCGTGACGGTGGCGGGCATCCGCGTGCCGCTCGCGGAAGCGTCACGCTTCGGCGTGATTGAACCGGGAGCGAACAGTCGGATCCGCCGCTTCCGCGAAAAGCCGAACGACCCCGACGCGTTGCCCGACAGCGTGGGCGAGGTGTTCGCGTCGATGGGCAACTACGTTTTTCGCGCGCAAACACTGATCGAGGCCGTGCGTGCCGATGCCGAAAACCAGCGCAGCGCGCACGACATGGGCGGCAATATCGTGACCATGCTGGTCGGGTCGGGAGATGCCGCCGTTTACGACTTTTCGAAGAACGTGGTCCCCGGTTCCACCGAACGCGACCGCGGCTATTGGCGCGACGTCGGGACGCTCGACACCTACTACGAGGCGCAGATGGACCTCATCAGCGTGCACCCCGTCTTCAACCTCTACAACCAGGCGTGGCCCATCCACACCAGCAGCGGCTCCGATCCGCCCGCGAAGTTCGTGTTCGACGAGGACGGACGTCGCGGCGTGGCCATCGACTCGATGGTCGCCGCCGGCGTGATCGTCTCGGGCGGCACGGTGCGCCGTTCGATATTGTCTTCGGGCGCGATCGTGCACACGGGAGCTCTGGTGGAGGATTCGGTCTTGATGCACGGCGTCGACATCGGCCGCGGCTCGATAGTGCGGCGCGCGATCATCGACAAGGGTGTGCGAGTGCCGCCGTTCGCGCAGATTGGAATCGACCTCGAGCTCGACAAGAGCCGTGGCTTCGCCGTGTCGCAAAATGGGGTGGTGGTGCTCGGCAAGGGAGACGTGGTGCCGGCGCCGGAGGGGAAGAGTTAGCCGCATTTTCGCAAGCGACCACACGAAGAGGGTGGGACGGGAAGTTTTGGGGGGCGAGCGCGAGTGGGCGGAGCGTTTTCGGCGGAACACCATCGTTTCTTGCCTGGCGCGGCGCGGCGCGGACTTTTTCTTTTCAGACGGTGCTGGCTGAGGCAAAAGGCGAACGTGAGCCGATTGTCCGTTGCGCTCTTGAGTCGTGAGTATCCGCCCGAGGTTTACGGAGGGGCGGGCGTGCACGTGGAGTTCTTGGCGCGAGAGCTTGCGGCGCACGTGGACGTCGCGGTGCATTGCTTCGGGGCGGCGCGAAGCGCGCCGGAGGTGGCCGGTGCGTACGAGGCGTGGGATGCCCTCGGCGGCAAGGCTCCGCACGTGGCGGCGCTGCGCACGCTGTCGGTCGATCTCTTGATGGCGCGCGCGGTAGAGGGCTGCAACCTGGTTCACTCGCATACTTGGTACGCGAACCTCGCCGGTCATCTGGCAAAACTTCTGTACGAGGTGCCGCACGTGATGACGTCGCACAGCCTCGAGCCGCTGCGCCCCTGGAAGGAAGAGCAGCTTGGGGGCGGCTACCGGGTATCGTCGTTCTGCGAAAAGACGGCGCTGGAGAGCGCGGACGCGGTGATCGCGGTTTCCGAGGGGATGCGGCGCGATCTTCTGAGCTGCTACCCGAGCCTCGACCCGGCGCGGGTGCGCGTGATCCACAATGGTATCGACCTCGATCGCTACCGCCGGGTGGAAAGCCGCGGAGCGCTCGATCGCTTCGGCGTGGACGTCGCGCGGCCCTACGTAGTGTTCGTGGGTCGCGTCACGCGCCAAAAGGGCGTGTTGATCTTGCTGGAGGCGGCCGCTCATTTCGACGCCGGAGTGCAGCTCGTGTTGTGCGCGGGAGAGGCCGATACGCCGGAAGTGGGAGAGGAAGCGCTCTGCTCCGCGAACGCCCTCAGGGAACGACGCGGCGACGTGATTTGGATCGACGGCATGTTGCCGCGCGAGGAGTTGGTAGAGCTTCTGAGCCACGCGACGGCGTTCGTTTGCCCCAGCGTCTACGAACCGTTCGGGATCGTGAACTTGGAAGCGATGGCGTGCGGAACACCGGTCGTGGCCTCCAACGTCGGCGGCATCCCCGAAATCGTCGAGCAAGGACGAACGGGGTTTTTGGTCGACTATCGACTGGAACAGGGCGTCCTCCGCAACGCCGAAGCGGCCGCGAGGTCGCTCGCGGAGCGCGTGAACGAAATCGCGGCCTCGCCGGCTCTGCGCCAGCGGTTGGGGGAGGCTGGAAGGCGGGCTGCCGTCGAACGCTTCGCCTGGACGAAAATCGCGCAGAAGACCGCTCAGCTCTACGCGGAGCTGTGCATCTGAGCGAGGCGCAAGGAACCTTGCGGAACGCAAGCTCGCCGAGAAACGAAAGGCGAGCACCGCAGGAGCCGAAGCTTCCGGCCGTATCGGTCGGCCGCCGTGCCGTCGACCCAGTCACACCGAATCCTCCAGTGTCGCTTCGCGCGCCGTGATAGAAGGATGACCTGGACGGTCGCAGCGGCCGCCGCGGAGACGAGCTCCGCGGGCGGTATCGACTGCAGAGGGAGCGTGTCATGATGGACGAGACAGCCCGGAAATTCAGGTCGTATTCAGGCGTAGAGCGGGCGCAGGCAACCAGGCCGCGTCGGTGCTTCACGCGCCGGCATCTCACGCTGCTCGCCGCGGTCGCGGCGCTCGGCTGCGAAAGGGGTGGAGGGCAATCGGGGTCGGCGCCGAGTCAAACCGCGCAGCCTGCCGCGCCGCCTCTCGCGGCGACCACGGGAACCCCTACGAGCCCGGCGTCGCCGGAAGCCTCGTCCCCGGCCCTACCGCCCGCCGTCGCGTGTGAAGCATCGGAGACGCGCTTGCGGGCGGGTCGCGATCCGACGGGGCGGCGGCATGAGACTCGCATCGTCGGCGGGCGCCCGGCCGATCGAGGCGAGTGGCCCTGGGCGGTCGCGCTGGCATTCGAGAAGCAGGGCAAGCTGGTTCAGTACTGCGGTGGCGCGCTGATTGCACCAGATTGGGTGCTGACGGCCGCCCACTGCGAGGTGCTGAAGTCGGACAAGGCGATCATCGGACGACGCGATCTCAACGGCACCGACGGCCAGGTCGTCGCCGTGGAGCTGGTGAAAAACCACGCGAGGTACGACGGCGATACGAACGACAACGACGTGGCGGTGCTCAAGCTGGCAAAGTCGCTGGAAACGCCGGCGGTCGAGCTCATCGCCGGCAGCGCCGACGCCACGGGCGGCGTCGCGACCGTCGTGGGGTGGGGCGCGTTTCAGGAAGGAAGTCCGACGTCTCCGTTGCTCCAAGAGGTCGAGGTTCCGATCGTCGATAACGCCGGGTGTCAGGCGGGGTACGCGGGCACGAGCGTGAGGATCACGGGCAACATGCTGTGTGCCGGGCTCAGGCAAGGCGGCAAAGATTCGTGTCAGGGTGACAGCGGCGGACCGCTCGTCGTGAAGGGCGCGAGCGGGCAGTGGCAGCAGGCCGGGATCGTGAGCTTCGGCATCGGCTGCGCTCGACCGGACCGGTTCGGCGTGTACACGCGCGTTTCGAACTACGTGCCGTGGATCAAGGCCTGCACGCAGTAGCAGTCATCGGGAAACGGACCTTGCGGGTCCGGGGGAGTGCGCGTATTAGCTCACGGCATGTGCGGCATAGTCGGTTACGTGGGCCCCGAGAGCGCGGCGTCGATTCTGATCGATGGCCTGAGGCGGCTCGAGTATCGCGGTTACGACTCGGCGGGTTTGGCGGTGCACGACGGCACCGACGTCAAGGTCGAGCGCGCCGTCGGCAAGCTCCACAATCTGGATCTCGTCCTGCGTGAAAGGCCGCTCGAAGGCCGCGTCGGGCTCGGTCACACGCGCTGGGCGACGCACGGCCGTCCGACGGAGTACAACGCGCACCCGCACCTGGTGGACGGCGTAGCCGTCGTGCACAACGGGATCATCGAAAATCACATCGAGCTCAAGCGCCGCCTGGCGGAGGCGGGCGTGACCTTTTCGAGCGATACGGATACGGAAATCGTGGCGCACCTGGTGGCCCGAGAGCTCAAGCGCGAAGCCGGGCTATTCGGAGCCGTGCGGCGCGCGCTCCACCAGGTTCGCGGGGCGTATGCGCTCGCCGTGCTTTCCCGCGACGAGCCGGATGTCCTCGTGGTCGCGAAGAGCGCTTCGCCGCTCGTGATTGGTCTCGGTGACGGCGCGACGCTGTGCGCCAGCGATATCCCCGCCTTGCTCGGTCATACGCGGCAGATGCTGTTTCTCGAGGACGGGGAGATGGCGGAGCTCAAGGCGAGTGGGGCGCGCGTTTTCACTCTCGACGGCACGCCGGTGGAACGCGCGCCGCGGCGCATCGACTGGACGCCGGTGCAGGCGGAAAAGGGCGGTTTCAAGCACTTCATGCTCAAGGAGATTTTCGAGCAGCCGCGCGTGGTGGAGGACACGCTGCGCGGCAGGGTCGTGCTCGAGACGGGCGACGTCGTGGACACCGAGCTCGGGCTCGAAGCGACGGACGTCTCGCGCATCGATCGGGTCTACTTTCTGGCTTGCGGCACCAGCTTTCACGCTTCGCTCTTGGGCCGCTACTGGGTGGAGCAGCTCGCGCGTCTGCCGGCTCAAGCCGAGCTCGCCAGCGAAGTCCGCTACCGCGAGCCCGTGTTCACAGAGCGCGATCTCGTGGTCGCGGTGAGTCAGTCCGGCGAGACGCTGGACACCCTGGCCGCGGTGCGCTCGGCGCGCGAAGCCGGTGCGACGGTGCTGGCCGTCGCCAACGTGCTCGATAGCGCGATCCCCCGGGCCAGTCACGGCGCTCTCTACACGCACGCGGGTCCCGAGGTCGGCGTCGCGTCGACCAAGTGCTTCACGACTCAGCTCGCATGTTTGTTGCTGCTCGCGGTGAGGCTCGGGCGGCGCCGGGGCGCGATCGACGCGGCGCGCGGCAGGGAGCTTCTGCAGGCGCTAATCGAGGTGCCGAACGCGATGCGGCAGGTGCTCGAGCGCAAAGACGAGGTCTTCGAGGTCGCGCGGCACTGGCAGAACGCCGAGCATATGCTGTTTTTGGGCCGCGGCCTCGGGTTCCCGATCGCGCTCGAGGGGGCGCTCAAGCTCAAGGAAATCTCGTACGCTCACGCCGAGGGTTACGCGGCCGGCGAAATGAAACACGGCCCGATCGCGCTCATCGATGCGCAGATGCCCGTCGTGGTGGTCATGCCGAAGGACTCCCAGTACGAAAAGACGCTCGGCAACGTCCAGGAAGTGCGTGCGCGCGACGGCCAGGTCATCGCCATCGTGACCGAGGGCGATGTCGACGGCGCCAAGCTCGCTAACTTCGTGCTCGAGGTGCCCGAGGCACCCGACGTGGTGTTGCCCCTGCTCACGGTCTTGCCGCTTCAGCTGCTCGCCTACTACATCGCCGACCTCAAGGGCACGGACGTCGATCAGCCGCGTAACCTGGCCAAGACGGTCACCGTCGAGTAGCGGATACCCGGGCGCCCGCGCTCCGGGCTCGGGCTTGACAGTCGCCGGCGATGAGGGTGAAAAAGGCGCGCATGCGTTCGATTCTCTACGCTTTCGTCTCCTTGACGCTTTCCGGATGCGGCGGGCAGGCCAAGGACGCCGCGGCGCCGGGTTCTCCGGGGGCGGCCGGGTCCGAGCGCCCGGAGCCGGCCGACGACGCCGAAGCGGCCGGCGCCGAAGCGGTGGAGGCGGAGCCGGTTTCCCAGGGCGGCCTGCCCAAGGAGTGCGCCAAGTCGGGCGAACCGTGCGTTCCTCCGGGCAAGTTCGTCTCGGTGCTGTGCAACGGCACCTACGCCGAGGTCACGCTGCACTTGTTCCACCAAGAGTCGCCGTTCACGCGGGGGTACCTGCGCGGCAAGACGAAGGCGTGGAACGCGAGCGGCGGCGCTTCCGAGAACGACGCCATGCTCGATTTCGACGAAGAAGTCGTCTTGTTGCGGGAACGCAGCGCGCCGCAGGGCATGCAGGTGAGCGGCGTCACCGGCGGCTACGACGCGCTGCGCTGGGACGGTTCCTGCGTCACGCTTTCGAACGAAGAAGTGACGCTGGACAGGCCGCCGTCGCCGAAGGCCGCGAAGATCGAGTGGCGCTACCTGGGCTCGCAAATGCAGGAAGCGCTGCGCAAAGACGAGGCAATCAACGAAACTTACCGGGCGCGCCGCAAGGAGTGCAAGGGCGTGACGACGGGAACGGTGAGCGCAAAGTGCGTCAAGCTCGACGACAAGCTCAGCGAAGTCGTCGTCGACTTCGTGCGCGGCGGTGGCTCCTTGAGCGAGCCCGAGAAAATGCCCGAATGGTAGCCTCGGCGCCGGTTTTCGGCCACCGGGGCTCTTAGCGTTCTTAGGGCGGAACTCTGATTGCATTTGAGTCAGTTTGGCGAGCGGCGACTACGCGGCAAGTTTCGCCTGGTCGCGGACGCAGCGGCGACAAGGAGCTCGCCCGATTCCGCAGCATCGCCGCTGGTTCCACGAGCGAGCTCGACTATCAGCTCGTTCTCGCTCGCGACCTCGGTCACTTGCCATCCGACGCTCACGCCCACCTCGCCGAGGAAGTCAGCGAAGTCAGGCGCATGCTCTACCGTTTCATTCAGTCGCTGAACGCCGAGTCCGGCTGACGCCTGATACCTGATACCT